>JAEUHE010000259.1 GCA_016793885.1 Verrucomicrobiales bacterium | reverse complement strand
CCGGTTTGGCACCTCGATGTCGGCTCATCGCATCCTGGGGCTGGAGAAGGTCCCAAGGGTCCGGCTGTTCGCCGGTTAAAGCGGTACGCGAGCTGGGTTCAGAACGTCGTGAGACAGTTCGGTCCTTATCCACTGTGGGCGTAGGAAACTTGCGGGGTTCATTCTCTAGTACGAGAGGACCGAGAATGACGCACTTCTGGTGTGGCAGTTGTTCCGTCAGGGGCAGCGCTGCGTAGCCATGTGCGGAAGAGATAAGCGCTGAAAGCATCTAAGTGCCAAGCTCATCCCAAGATACGGTTTCCCGGACGTAAGTCCCTAAAGACCCCCGGCAGACCACCGGGTTGATAGGTCAGGCGTGTAAGTCCAGTAATGGACTCAGCGGACTGATACTAATCGGTCGTGAGGCTTGATCGTTTAATTTGATCATGATCAGTGAACTGTGTGCTCGAAGTTTGTTCTACGTGTAGTCTTCAAAGAATAAGTGTTCTTTAGCCAATTTTTTGGTGGTTATAAAGCTGTGGTCCGACCCGATCCCATTCCGAACTCGGCCGTCAAACGCAGTCTTGCCGATGGTAGTGGTTGTATAGCTTCCGCGAGAGTAGGTTGCCGCCAGTTTTTCTATTAAAAGCCGAAGGATAATTCCTTCGGCTTTTTTCATGCCCACGGCTCGCTGGAGGTTTCAGGAGTCTCTGTGAAAGGGTCAAGTAATCACAGAGCGAAGTGCGTAAGCGACGAACAACGAAGGGTTTCGCAAAAAATCAGGCAAACGCGTGCTGAACGACTGCATGGATTAGGCTTCAGGCGGACTCCAAAGCCGACTGCAGGTGTGGAAAGTGCGTCTCAACCCCGGACAAAGTAGCTTAAATTCTCCAACTCGATCGCCAGATTCACGTTGTTGACCGTCACTTCGTCGGGGACTTGCAGCACAACCGGGCTAAAATTGAGGATTCCACTAATGCCGTGTTGCACCAATTGGTTGGCAACGGCCTGGGCTGAGGTGGCGGGCACCGCCATGATCGCCATTTTAACGGCGCGGTCGCTGATCCATTTGGGAATCTCCTCCATCCCCGCGATGGGATGCCCAGTATTCTTCGCACGTGCTCGGGCCGGATCGGCATCAAACGCTGCCACAATTTCAAAACCCTCCTGCTGGAATCCTTGATAGGCAAGTAGGGCGGTTCCCAAATTACCAACGCCAACCAGTATGACCGGTTGCAAACTGGAAGTTCCCAGCAGTTCCGAAATCATTTTGGACAGCAACTCCACATCGTAACCCAAGCCCCGGGTTCCAAACTGACCGAAATAGGTCAAATCCTTCCTCAATTGCGCTGATTTAACTCCGGCCGCTTTGGCGAGAGCTTCGCTAGATACCGTCCTGATCGCATTCGACTTCAAACGATGAAGGCAGCGGAGGTAGATCGACAGGCGATAAACCGTTTTTCGCGGGATCTCAGGGCGGGTCTGTTTCCTCAGGATAGCCTTGTCTTTGTTCATGATCTAAACAGAAGTAGGTCGGCGTCAAAAGGCCACCGAACGGTCCTTAAGGAGTTGTAACACCTGTTCGGCCGCACGCTGGCCGGCCCCGCCGTTGCCGAGGCTCTGAATCACGGTTTGTAATCTCTGCTTCACAGTCGCTCTGCGCCGCTCGTCCGTCAAGAGACGGACGCACTCCTCGCTAATCGCCTCTGGTGTGGCTTTGTCTTGGATGAATTCCGGAAAGAGTGGCTCGTTGGCCAAAAGATTGGGCATCGAGAGGTAGGAAACCGTAATGAGTCTCTTGGCGATTTGATACGTCAACCACGACGTCTTGTAGATGGCCACTGTGGGCAACCCGAAACGGGCACATTCCAAGGTGACGCTCCCGGTTGCAGCGATGGCCATGGTGGCGCTCTGAAGATGTCGCCCGAGGTTGCCAACTTCAACTTTCACACCGCCCAAATCCCCACAAGCTCTCTGCACCAGCTCCGCCAGGCTCTGGTTGGGAACGGCCAGAACTGCGCGAACATCAACGCGCTTGCGGAGGCGAGCTACCGATTCAACCAAAACTCCGGCGTGACGACGAATCTCACCCGGCCGACTTCCGGGAAGCAGAAGTATCAGTGGCGGATGCACTGGTGGTGTGGATGAAACAACCGGGGTCGCCGGGTAGCGGTCCATGATCCAGTGGCCGACGTAAACGGTTTTGAGCCGTGGTTCCCTCTTCGCGTACCAGGCTTGTTCGAAGGGCAAAATACACAGGAGAAGATCGAAAGTTCGGGCGATGGCGGCCGATCGGCCAGGGCGTGATGCCCAGACCTGAGGAGAAACGTATTTCACCAGCAGCGGGTTCCAGTTGTGGAACGGGCGGCGTCCTGTCCCAGCCACCCTCCGAATGGCTTCGCCCAAACGCTGGTTGAAATGCGAGAAATCAACCAGTATCACGACGTCCGGCTGTCGTGCTCGTGCCTCCGCTATCAACTGTTTGAAAATGCGCCGAAATGCTCCATAATTGGCCACGACTTCAGTTGGCCCAATGACCGACCTGGCGGTCAGGTCGTGCAAAATCTCTACCCCCGCTACCTTCATCCTCGGCCCGCCTGCCCCAAAGAAGACCGGCTCCAAGGAGGCCTCCCCGAGAACGGAAACTCCTCGAGCGTCCCGGGGGGCGGAGCTTAACCGGTCCCTCAGCGCGTCCACCAACTCGGCTGCCAGGAGATCACCGCTAGGCTCCCCTGCCACCACCATGATCGAGAGCCTCCTCATGGATTACGGGAGTGCCTTTTGAATCTGCCGGGAGATTTCAAACGCCACGTCCAGCGCCCGCTTGGCTGACTCGCCGCTGACGACCGGAGAGCAGCTGGACTTAACGCACTCCACAAAGCTTTCCAGTTCCAGTTTCAGGGGTTCATCTTTGCGGATGGGCACCGGTTCGCGAACAATTCTGCGTCCGCCAAACTCGCTGACAATCGTCGAGTCCTTGGCGGCGAGCAGTTTTCTCAATAGAGAACTTTCGCTTTCGTTTCCTTTGGCCAGCCGATAGATGAAGCCTTCCTGTGCCCGGTAGTCGAGCGACACGTAGGTGGGGTGTTCGCCACCGCTAAAGACTCGGATTTTACGCAGTCTTTCGGGACTTATCCGACTGGCAGTGAGGTTGGCCACACATCCGTTTGCGAACTTTAGTCTCGCGTTCGCGATGTCCTCCGATTTGCTCAATACCGGAATGCCAACCGCATCCACGCTCGTAATGGGGGAGTTCACAAACGCCAGCACGACGTCTAAATCGTGAATCATCAAGTCCAGCACCACGCCCACGTCGGTGCTCCGAGCCGGGTAGGGTGACAGCCGGTGGGTTTCGATGAAACGCGGCAGCGTCGCCACGGTTCGGAGATACTGGAAAACGGGGTTAAATCGCTCTACGTGTCCGACCTGCAGCAGCAAGTTCTTTCCTCGAGCTAGCTCGACCAGTTCCTCTGCCTGCCGCGAATCGCTGGTCATCGGTTTTTCGATCAGAAGATGCTTACCGTTCTGCAGGAGAATCTTGGCGATATCGAAGTGCGTGGAGGTCGGTGTGACCACGCTTACAGCATCGCTGCGATCGATGAGATCCTCGAGCTTTAGAAACGCTTGGGTGCGGACCTTCTCAGCCACACGTCGGGCATTCTCAGGAAGGGTGTCGTAAACCCCGGTAAATTCGACAACACCCGCCGCGGCCAGATCTGCATAGATTCGGGCATGTTCTTTGCCTAGGGAGCCGGTACCGATGACCGCAACTCGAAGCGTTCCGCTGTAGATCGATGAATTCGTGCCGTGTTCCGTCACGCCTTTAAGGTGACACCTACCAACCGACGATGACAACTGAACTTTGGTCCTTGATGTTGGCAGATCTAGGCGGGAGATTTTCCCGGTGCAGATCGGATTGTTCAGCTTTTTGATCGTGGGTGCTTATTTCTTGGGGTCCTTCCCCACCGGTTTTCTGGTCGCTCGTGCCCTGGGCATCGACCTGAGGACCGTGGGCAGCGGCAACATCGGAGCTACAAACGCTTTCCGCATTCTCGGAAAGGGGCCGGGCGCCACGGTGCTGCTCGTGGATGCTTTGAAAGGCTATACTGCCTGTCTAGGCCTGCCATGGATCGTGCGCTCGCTAGGCTGGGTTGATCCGGCAGCCTCGCCAACATTCCTGGAATGGATGAGCATCTCTGCCGGCGTTGCAGCTGTCCTCGGACACAATTACACCTGCTGGCTGAAGTTTAAGGGAGGCAAAGGGATCGCGACATCCGCCGGTGTTCTTTTGGCTTTGGTGCCGTGGGCTTTTTTGGGTGTCTTGGTCGTGTTTTTGATCGTGTTCGGCTTAAGCCGCTATGTATCATTGGGATCCCTCGCGGCGGCTGCTTTCCTCCCAGTAATCACTTGGGCCACCGGACAAAGCTTCACCTTGATTGCAATGACATCCTTCCTGAGCGCATTGGCGATCTATAAGCATCGAGCCAATATCTCCCGCCTTCTGAAGGGCACTGAGAATCGAATCGGAGGCAAACCGGGGGAGGTGCGGAAATGAAAGTCACCATCCTGGGGGCTGGGGCTTGGGGTACGGCATTGGGCCTACGCCTGACAGAGAATGGTCACCAGGTATCCATGTGGGGTCGGAGCGCGGGGCATCTGGCGGATTTGCAGCGTGACGGCGTTAACCTTCGCTATTTGCCAGGGGTGAAACTGCCTTCAACTTGGAGGCTCACCACGGACCTGCCCTATGCGGTCCGTGACAGCGATGCGCTAGTCGTCAGTGTTCCCTCCAAGGGCTTTCGGGAGGTGGCCACTGCCTTGACAGGATATGGTGGGCTCATGATCAGTGTCACGAAGGGGGTTGAACATGAGAGTGGATTGACTATGTGCGGGATCCTGCGTGCACTTGTGGTCAACGCCTCAATTTCGACGCTCTCCGGGCCTTCGTTGGCGGCTGAGGTGGCACGTGGAATACCAACCGCGGTAGTGGCTGCGAGTATAGATTCCCTGGCAGCCCAGCAGACCCAGTTGTTGTTCAATGGTCCGGTGTTCCGCGTCTATACCAGCAATGATGAGCTCGGGGTTGAGTTGGGTGGGGCGTTAAAAAATGTCGTCGCCATCGCCGCGGGGGTGAGTGATGGGCTTGGCTTTGGGGACAATTCCAAGGCTGCCTTGGTGACTCGAGGTATTGCGGAAATCCGGCGTTTGGGAGTTGCTTGTGGTGCTCGAGCGGAGACGTTTGCGGGCTTGGGTGGGCTGGGAGACTTGACGGTCACCTGCTTCTCCAAACAAAGCCGGAATCGTGCCTTTGGGGAACGGCTTGGGCGTGGCGAGTGTTTGCGGGACATTTTGGCGACCTCTCTCTCGGTAGTGGAAGGTTACCCCACGTCTCAATCGTCATGGGAGCTTGCCCGCCAGAAGCGGTTGGACACCCCAATCATCGATGAGGTCTATCAGCTTCTCTACCAGGGTAAGCGGCCTGACCAGGCACTCAGGGCCCTCATGACCCGGGAGCCCAAGGCAGAGACCGCCGACTGACCTGTCCTTGCTTAGTCAGTTGTCTTCGCTAAGGCTTCTCCAACTCCTGTTCGATGTGCGCCATGAGGTCACCATAGGTCTCCAAGGCTTTGAACTGCGGGAATTGCTGCTGAATGCTGATGGGCGCGTGGAATAGGAAGCCGGCATTCGCCTCGGCTAGCATCGTGGTGTCATTAAAGGAATCTCCGGCCGCGATGACCCGATAACCAAGACCACGCAAGGCCGCGACCGATTTCCTCTTCTGATCGCTTTGGCGAAGCCGATAATTGACGATCCGTCCATTGATGACCTCCAGCCGATGGCAGAAGATGGTGGGCCATCCCAGCTGCTTCATCAAGGGTTGCGCGAATTCCTCAAAAGTGTCCGATAGCAGAATGGCTTGGGTTCGGGCGCGCAGAGTCTCGAGAAATTCGTAGGCTCCTGGTAGAGGCTTCAGGGTGGCAATGACTTCCTGGATGTCCTGGAGTTTGAGTCCGTGCTTCTCGAGGAGTTGCAGACGTCCTGCCATGAGAGTGTCATAGTCGGGCACATCTCGGGTGGTGAGTCGCAGTTCGGGGATTCCCGTCTTGTCCGCAACCGCGATCCAGATTTCTGGTACCAACACCCCTTCCAGGTCTAAGGTAACGATCGACTGAGTCATACGGCAGATCATGCCTGCCTCGGCACTCGCCAATCAAGCGTCGTACGTGAGTTTCCAGTTGCAAGTCGGCCTTGTGTTCTGCTGGTATACCGACAAACGCAGCTGATGAAACCTAACTCGGTCGAAATCGTCGTCCCCGCTTCCACCTCCAACCTCGGATCAGGTCTCCACGCGCTCGGGGTGGCTCTGAAGCACCATGGTCACGTTCGGGTGACCCAGCGCAAGACCAAGGGGGTTAACCTGGTCTCGCCCATTCCCCAGTCTGAATGGGCCAAGGCTACGGTGCTGATCTACGAGGCGTTCAAACTGTTTTTCGCCCGCACCCGGAAGCCTGCATTTGGCATCGACGTTGAATTGGGTGGAGAAATCCCGCATGGCAGAGGACTGGGCGCCAGCGCCAGTTTGCGTGTGGGGATCCTCGCCGCGCTGGATGTGCTCGCGAAAACGAAGCTGGATCGGACCGCCTTGCTGGATTTAGCGACCGAGTTGGAAGGCCATGCGAACAACGCAGCAGCCTCTATTTTCGGGGGCTTTGTAGCGGCTGGCAAGGTGGGTAAATCGTCTCGGAGCCTTCGGTTCGAGGTTTCTCCCAAGGCATCTTTCGTGTGCCTCGTTCCCAATTCTGGGATCAGCCTAGAGGCCGGTCGGGAATCGATTCCCCACTCCTATAACAAAGCCGATGCTTTACACGGAATCAACCGTACCGCTCTGGTTACGGCAGCTTTTGCCGCTGGGGAATTGGGACTTCTAAAGGGCTTGTTCGACGATCGGATGCACCAGCCCCACCGGGAGCCGCTCATCCCTCAGCTTTCTAGAGTCATTCAGGCCGGAGAAAAGGCCGGAGCTCTAGGTGGGTGGTTGAGCGGTTCGGGATCTAGTATCGTCTGCCTGACCTTGCAGAAACCTGAAGCCGTGGGCAAGGCGATGCAACGGTTTCTGTCGGATTCTGAGCTCCTGATCCTTCGTGCAGATAATCAAGGCTTCACGGTCGGGTAAGACTTGCAGCAAACAACTGGATTGGATCGCTGCAGAGTCAAGCCACTCCGCTCTTTCACCGGATCGCCTTACGCCGTTCGATAGTGGGTCTGGTCTTCCAAAAAGAGAAAGTCGTTCAATATCTGCTCCACCTCGCTTCGAGGCACTAGCTGCTCGTCCCGGCTGACGTATAGCCCCAAAACGGTGCGGTCCATTCTCTGAGCCGCATACAACGAAGCATGTTCATAAACCCACTTCAGGGATAGACTATCGAACTGATGCTGTTCACGCACGGTCTCAAAGGTCTCCTTCAGACAGCGCCAGGAATTGTTCAGAAAAATCGAAGGATATATGGAGGAGCAGCTTTGGCCCGAGAATGAGTTGTCCGGGTGCACGACCCCTATGGCGAACAGGCCCTTCCGTTCGGCTTGTTCCTTCAGCCAGTCGTTGATGACGCTCTTCATGTGATCGCTCCTTTTGCTTAAACGTGGCTCGGTTCAACTTGGACGCCGGGCCTCTCGCGCAACGCTCGCAGAAGATACACGTGCTCGCCCTCGGTTCGAACCACCATGCGCGCTTCCAGGCCTTCCAGCTCCAGTCGCTCAAAATCTCCCACTGGCAGGCCCTGGCATACCTGTCGCGACTTTTGACGCACGAACTCCATGAACTGAAGCCGCTCCTCGGGCCGGTCGCACTGGAAATCGTGAATCACCTCGCCTCGTCCGGTCGTGATGACAAACTCTTCAATCCTCGGCGGAGCTGGCGGTGTGGCTTCGGGGGGAACGCTGTCCTGTACGAAAGACTCGGTGCCAAATGAGGTGTCGGACATGGCCAGCCCCGTCAACCCGGCCGCGGTCATTTGCGACAAGATCTCAGTTTCGGTCGCGCCTTCGGAGACTACGATAAAGTCGGTGGAAGATTCGGTGGCGGATTGAGTCTGGGCGCTGGGTGTTCGGTCCCCCGCGGGCGGGAGCTCCGCCACCCTGGCCGCTTCCGCTTGTTCAGCTTCTGCATTAAGGATCTCGTCCTTCATCCGCGCCGCCTCCATGAGGAGGAACTCCCACGATCCGGAGATGGTGCGCTCGGGGGGTTCACTGAACGGCTTTAGATTAAACTGCCCTCCCGATAGCCCCAAAAGCTGATTAAACGCCGGTTCGCCCTTCAGATCCCCTACCTGGGAGTGGACGATCGCCCCCTGTTCGATGAAGATCTGTCCGGTTTCTCCGTTGGCGGAGATCTCCAGGATCAGCGAGCTCCTCGCTAAGCACTCCATCTGAAGCACGTCCTGGAGGCCTACTTTCTTGAGTACCCCTTGAAAGCCGCTTTCCGGTTGCCATTGCGCCAGCTCATCGAGCGCGGAATGCACCACTTCAAGTCCTTCCGGAGTTCCCGGTTTCTCCAGGATGAGTTCCGCCCCATGTGATTGACAGGCGGCCTGGTGATCCGGCTCCAGATGACCGGTCAGGATGACGCGCGGAATGCTCGGATACTTCCGCTTGAGCAGCTTCAAGAACTGGATGCCGTCCACGACCGGCATCTGAATGTCCACTACAACCAGATGCACGGGCCCGCTCTGCAGGATGGTCAAGGCCTTGCTAGTATTGCTCGCCAGCTCAATCTGCCAAGCGCCACGGCTATAAGCCTGCATGGCTTCGCCGATGATCTCCAGGAAGGGAATCTCGTCATCTACAAACAGGACCCGTCGTTTATTGGCAGCAATAGGGGGCATTTTCTTGCTCAGATTCTTTTAGGCTCAAGCGGCGATGGCGCCCGCTGGAATCACTTCCGTTTGCCGTTCTGCCTCGTTCTTTTCTTTAATGGGAGGCATCTTGCATGCCTCGCGCCAAAGAGGAAGCTGGTCGGCTAAACCAAGTTCCTGGAGGTAAGCCACATCGACTTCGGGTAGCATCTGGCTCTCCACTTTTCCTTTGGCTCTTAGTTCCTGATCCCATGCGTTGGCCACATGAACCGCGGTCAGAGCCGAGAAGCTCTTGCTGAGAAATCGGCTTGGATAGTGATGCAACGCCACCGCTTCAACAATCGACACTGGTAAGCCCCAAATCCCTAGCACGCAGGCTCCCACCTCGGCGTGAGTAAGGGAGAAGGTCGCTTCCTCCATCAGCCAAATCGCCTTTTTCTCGTGGTGGGCGGCATGAATGACCTTGATGTAATCGGTCGTGAGGTTGCACGCGATGACGAGCTTTCCGATGTCGTGCAGCAGCCCCGCGGTGAACGCTTCCTCGACAGTCTCCGGCGAGGCACCGCTGTGCTGGGCGATGAGGCGGGCGGTAGATCCTGTTGAGAGGGCGTGCTCCCACAGACTATCCACGGAAAATGAACTCGATTTGATTTTGTCGAAATAGGAAAAGGTATGCGCCAGGAGCAGGACGGACTTCGTGGTCTCCGCCCCTAGGCACAGCACTGCTTCCGTGGGATTGGCGATCTGCCGTCGGAGCCCGAATACGGCGGAGTTGATCAGCTGAAGCAATTTGGCGGTCATCACCAGATCCTTCGCGATTAAGTTGCCGATGGTCTCCAGCGAGGACGTGGGCGACTGCAGCTCCTTGACCACCTGAAAATAGAGTGAGGGAATGCTGGGCAGCTTCTGCATCTGGCCGATGAACTTCTTGACGCGTTCATTGGTGAGCCAAACCTCCAGACTAGAAGCACGGTCCAGAGCCGCTCTCAGTGTCTGGGGGTCGCAGGGTGTGGCGAGGTAGTGGTGGGAGGTGCCTACGCATTTGGTTACCGCCTGCTTGTCGGAAAGGTCCGCCAGCAAAAATCGTTGCGTTCGTGGGTGGAGTTCGGTGACCTGATTCAGGAACTGCAGGCCACTGGCTCCAGCGATCCGGACTTCGGTGACGATGGCGTCAAATGAACCTTGGCCCAGGTGAGCCTGCGCTTCGGGCAGGCTTGCCGAGCCCACCACCTCCCAGCTTGGGCCCAAGCCCGAGGCGAGGCTCTTCAGGTTTTGAAGCCCTCTGGGACCATCTCCCAGCAGAAGGAGGCGTCGTTTCATATCAATCAATCAGTGGGTTTTCTCTACTTCTTAAGTCTAACGCTCCGCCCGTGCTCGGCCCCGCTCCTGCACTTCCTCGTAGGCTCTATCCGCTGCGTGTTTCACCCAGGGATCAATGTCCTCGCGCGCCTCCTCCAGCACCTTGGAGGTTCGGTGATCGCCCAATCTCCCCAAGGCTTCCGCTGCGGCCAGCCTGAAATCGCGGTCCCCGTCTCGAAGCAGCCCCGCCAGCAACTGAACCACAACCGGAGCCTCCACGAGCACTGCATTCGGTTCGCCCTCGAGCGCCTGACTGTCGCTGCGGGCTTGCGCGATACGCGCCAAAACATCCGAGGCCGCTTGGCGGACCCAGTACTCGCGGCTTCGGTGGGCGTTCTCGAGTTCGGGAACAACCTGTTGTGCCGCATCGCTGCGATCCCATTGCGGATCGAGACGTTGCAGGGCGTCTAGAGCGGCCTCCCGGACCTGCCTCTGGTCGTCGGTCAGGGTCACAATCAAAGCCGGTATGGCGCGTGGGTCTTTCAGCGTGCTCAAGGCGCGGACGGTTGCCATTCGGACATCTGGATCCTTGTCTTTGAACAGAGCCACCAGCGGCTCCAGAGCCCGAGCATCTCCCAGGCGTCCAAGCGCTTCCACTGACGCGCGCCGCACATCCCAGGACTTATCCCGAAGAGCGACGGTGAGTGGAACGAGGGCCTTGGCTCCACCGCTCCGGCCGAGCGCTTCCGCGGCTGCAGTGCGCGCCGGTGGGAACTCGTCCTTTAAAGCCACGATCAGGGCGTCGATCGCTTCCGGACTGGCCTGTCTCCCGATCGCCTCGATGGCCGAAACCCGCACATGGCTGTCTGAATCCTTGAGCGCGGAGATCAAGGGACGCAGCGAACGGCTGTCATCCAGCCGTGAGAGCGCCTCGATGGCTGCTTTGCGTTGATGGTAGGTGTCCCCCTTTAAAACGGATACCAGCGGAAAGAAGGCGGTTTCGCCCTCCTGTGCCGCTTGCATGTAGCGCCCAATCGCGATGGAGTGCACCGCGCGCTCCTCGGATGACTGAGGCTGCCATCCCAGTTTATCCAGGGCTTTGGCCGCAGCTTGGCGTACCTTGTCGTTTTGGTCTTTGAGGGATGAGATGAGAGGCTTTTCGGCGCACTTCGCGTCGATGTCACCCAAGGCGGTGGCTGCTGCTGCGCGTACTTCGGGTGCCATGTCGTTGAGCAAACCCGTCAGCGGTATAACGACCCGCTCATCCTTGAATCGGCCCAACGCTACCGTGATGGCCTGCCGTACAGATGCCTCCGAGTCATTGGCCGCTTCCGCCAACGCCTCGATGGCCTCGGGCTTCTCCGAGGCGGCCAGCTTCTCGGCTGCCGCAATGCGCGACTCCGGCTTGCGTGCCTTGAGTTGTTGTATGGACCACCAGATCATCTGA
>JAEUHE010000258.1 GCA_016793885.1 Verrucomicrobiales bacterium | reverse complement strand
ACATCCAGGTTTCAGCACCCTGTATATCTCAGCGAGGAAAAAAGTAGGTCGTTCCACGTGCTCAAGGACGAAATCACTGAACACGAGATCAAAACTTTCGTCGTCAAACGGTAGACGGTCGTTGTGGATAACCGCGGCATCATCTAATTCGTCGTTGGTCAGCACCACAGGGTCGATATCAGCTCCAATCACTTTAGCCACCTCCCCCTTGATGACGCAAACAGGATTGTTCGTGGCCGGTCCAGCGCCAAGGTTTAACACACGCGCTTCGGCACGCGCGTGGTGCCGGATCATGCGAAAGAAGATCTGAGTTCCGTCGTAAGGCGAACTACCCGGGTGCCCATAGAATCTCGCGAAGAGTTTCTGTGATATCATAGTCGAAATGTTAAGTGGAACAGGTCAAGTTCGATACAAGAATATGCAGTCCTCATGGGCCGCAGCACCTTTCAATTGGTTTACATACCGTGCCCGCTGAATGGAAGATGAGCCACAGATGAAGCGTTCGGCTCGATCAGAGCTGCTCGAGAGTGACTTCGGGATCTCTCTACAACTCGTCACTACACGCCCTGCAGCAGCGCGCAGGATTGATTTCACTAAACCCTAACTCCACCCTGTGGTTGCGTTAAACTAATGGCTTCCCGAATCAAGGACTCATAACGCGGAACAACCACCTCCAGCGCATGACGCGCAGCCACCTCCCGGCCTTTGGCTCGAAGTTGGGCTCGAAGCTCCGGCAGCTGTAATAGACGCCCTATTTGCCGTCGCAGTTCATGGACATCCCCTACAGGAAAAGTGAGAGCGGCACCCTCTCGTCCAAGTTCGGAAGCATCCGCAGAGCAGAGGCTAGTAATCACAGGGACACCCAAACCCATCGCCTCAAGCACAGCATTCGAATACCCCTCATACTCCGAGCAAAGAGTGAAAATCGATGCTCGTGCGATAACCGGATAAGGGTTCTTCAACCAACCATGGAAAGTTACTCGATCACAAAGACCCAGGCTGCGGGATAACTCCCTCAAGCTCACATTCTCCCTACCATCGCCAATAATGTCCACCTTCCACCTAAGCCCCTGCTGTAGACCAGAGACCGCATTGAGCAAAGTATCAATGCGTTTCAGCTTATCCTGCCGCGCGGCAATACAAATCGAAGGATCGATGTGCTCTGTGTTTTGAGCCTCGCTCGGCGCGCTGAGCGCCAGAATCGTCCGCATGTCTAGGAGATTCCAAACGCGCCTAGCTCGTCCTTTGTCAACACGATAATGGGTGACTGACTCGTTAAGTCCGTCGGATGAATTCGCGGCAAATAGTTCAGCGCGCGAGTAGACATGCCGCTTCATGGCAGAAAGGATATAGGAACGGAATGGATTCGCAGTATCTAACTCTTCTTGATAGGGACGCGTGATTTCATTCAATACTAAAGCCGGACGTTTGTGGAGACCTCTCATAGCGCTCCAGGCAACCAGATTCGGATAGACCCCGAATGAAACTACCACGTCTGGATCACTCCGCTGGAGATACCTCCTAAGCCGTAACACCATACTGGGGTAGCTGAAGAATCCCTTCCAGCACAAATCGAGGACCGGGGTCTCCGGTTGATCTAGCCTCCTTCCGTCGGCCTTGAACAGGGCTAAGGATACATTGCCCCCAAACAGATTTTCGGACAGGAGTCGAAAACGGTTCTCGGCACCGCCTCCTGATAGAGATGATCCTACCAACAGAACGGAAGGCGACATGTCACTTTGTTCGATCGCTTTCAGAGGGCGACATTGCTAACTCGGCATGCGAATGAGCCGATATGTTCGTCGAACGGAATCTCGATCCGGCGCAGAGCGTACGGGACAACCTCCCCTAGGTCGTTAATCCCGCGATCTTGCGTCAAAGCAAACCGATAGCCGCTCTCGCGAGCAAGTGCGGCTACTTGAGCATTCCAGTTCCCGTTTGGGTAGGCCAAGCCGCTACACGGCAGGCCCGTCTCGGCTTCTATACGACTCTTTGACAAGCTAAGCTCTGTCCTAACAGCTGCCGTGCCCAATTTGTCGAGCCAACTATGCAGACAAGTATGACTACCGAACGCGACCCCAACATCCCGCATCTCTTTCACTTGCTGCCAGGACAAAGGCCCAATCGGCTTATAGATGGCGGGCTGAAGGGCCGACTCAATCTTCACGAGGGTGTCTTCTCGAGCATCAGGTGAAAGAATACTAAGTTTTCGCTTCAATGCGATTGAGGCTTTCGAAGCATCCGTTGTGTCATCTAGCAATGTCTGCATGAGAGCAGCCAATCCGCTAATCCCTGCAGCTCGCACCAGTGCGTCGACCCGGGTAGGCCACGGCAGGCAGCCGCTATCCAGGTAGTTAGTTGCCAGGAACACCGTGACAGGTATGTTCCGGTCACGAGCCAGCCCGTAAAGAACTTCGTAATTGTCGGAATAGCCATCGTCGACAGTGATAGCGACCATGGGACGTCGATCATCTAACCTTTCATCCGTTTTGCAGCGCGACAAGGCCTCTTCCAAGCTGACTATCCGATAGTGACGTTCAAGGTGGTCTATCTGTCGCTTGAATCGTGCTATGGGCATTCGATTTAAATAAGGAAACTCTTCTGCCGCTCCGAAGCTGTGGTAGGTAAGAATTCGGAGCCCTGATCGCATCCACAGCCGACCGATGACAGGCAGACCTACCCAATTGGTCATCGCATACACCCCTTCCTTAACTGCAGATCGAAGTCTCACTTCTCAGCCTCCGACGCTTCCATTCTCCGGGTGCGGGTTTCATTCGGCTGACTGTCGAACGGTTTAACCCAAATCGCGGTATCAGATATGCCATCTGTAGTCCAAATACAGCGCCACTCGGCGACAGACATCATGAAAAGCCTCCAAACATTACTAGCAGGTCCATCATCAAGTGACCTGGCGTTGGGACTGCTAGAAGGCAACACTCGAGGCAAGTAGCGCTCAACGTTGTCGATGATCAGCAACCCACCTTCTCGTAATCGAGACAGCGCTAGTATGGCGCAGTGATCCCGCACTGCCCCGTCGACGATACAAAAATCGAGACTTCCTGGCGGAATGAGATCGGCTGCTCGGACATATGGCGAACTCCCAGCCGCGGTGTCATGATCGGCGATCGTTGCAAGGATGAGGTCTACACGTTGAGACAAGCCTGCGGAACACAAGGAAGTCTTTACCGACTCTCCCCAACACGGATCCTCCTCAATGGTTGTTAGATGGGCGACATTCCCCGCAAGCCAAACGGTACTGCGTCCACTCCCCCACTCTAGTCCACGGTCGGTGGGCTTCAGCCAAGATAGAAGAATAGCATTGGCCGATCTTGTAAGCCAAGGAACGGTTGGGTTGCTCCATTGGTAAGCCATAACGGCCAAGCGATTAATGATATAGCGCGGTGTGATATGGCGAATTGCTCGCATGTTCCAAGTTTCCTTTCTCCCCGGGAATGGCAATTAAACTCTATGCCTATTCGAAACCGTCTTGCGACAGAGGTCAGGGCCACCTGACTTGGGCCATTCAGCCGAGGTTTTACCTTCGATGCCGAAGGAGGCACGGCGGTAAACTCAGGGGCTAAATAAGCACGGAGTTTTCGTCTAATCGAACCTATGCTTTTGAGCGGCGGTTCGCGAAGTGGGGTTTGTGGCAGTCTCTATGAAACTCCTCCGCAGGTCGTTAGAATGGTTTTCATATGAGAATTCGAGGGCACGATTCCTCGCTTCATCCCCGAATCGTCGGCGGAAGTCCCATGGAGCCCGCAAGTAGCTCAGCATACTCTCGGCGTGGTGGTTGGGCTCCAGTCCCTGCACAACCATCCCATTCACCCCATCATCCACAAGCCCACCAGCAGCACCTACAAGATGCGAAACCTGACAAGCTCTCCGACACAACATAGCCTCATTCACAGCACGTGACCACGTATCGTAGCGAGAAGGAAAAACAACCAGATCGGAAGCCAAATACCAGGGTACGGTTTTCTTGCTGCTAACAAAACCAGGGAAATGCCAGCTTCCTGGCCGTAGTTTCAAACCTGCCTGTGTCTTCAAATGTTCAGTCATGACACCATTTCCAGCCATAATCAACTTAAGATCCGGCATCGTCCGCTGGCCGATTGCGGCAATGTCCAGCATGATATCCGGCCCCTTAACCCAGCTATGCTGGGCAAGAAATAGGAGAACCGGGGAGGCCGCGCTCCACCCCAACCGCTGGCGGATCTGGCAAGCTTCGGCGATCTGCGATGGATCATCGGCGAGAGCCGAGAAGTGAGGAGTATCAACGGAATAAGGAACGAAAAAACTACGTCGAGCCGAAATTCCAGCCTCACTCAAAACCCGCTGATGATATGCACCACCGAAATGGTGGGCATCGAACATTCTCAAGACAAGAGGCCGGACCATCCTCCAGGCTCTGGAGAGGGCTGGAGTTCTCGGATCGCGGTATGGGCTAAGGAGGCCACGGTGCACCACGGGAATACGCCTCGATCGAGCACCAAATAGCAATGACAGGGCCCCTTTCGACGCATACCCGTACTGCAGAATAACGCTCGGCTGCCAAGCCCAAAGCGCCGTACCCAAGTCGTGATAACAGTCAAAATAGGAGTTCTGAAATCCCGCTCTGAGGCTTTCACCCCAATCGATAATTCCTTTATAATCAGAATCATATCGCGAGTTCGGACCAGTATCGCAATGAAAAACACAGAACTGCATACCTGAAAGACCTGCAGCAATGCGGTACATCGGGACTTCGAAGTGGGACAAGGTAGGCGTAACAATAGCGACCTTCACGATTTGGCGATGTTTCCTTTGTTGAGGTTGTGTGGCTGCTTTCTGATGCAGGCGAAATAATCGGAAGCAAGGTCATTACGCGGCAAGATGCGATCTAAGCCCGCGAAGAGGAAGTTACCACACAACCGGCCAAACGCCGCAATAGGCCGCAAAAACCAGAATCTCGCCAAGGAACCCATACAAAACAGATTCCAGTGCTGGCTCAGTTGAGTAAAGTAGCCTCCGAGGTGGTCAATAGCATGAACCTCGAGTCCGGCCTGCCTTGCGGCCCAACGGAGACCATGAGGCATTACACGCCAGTAGTCATGCGGGAGGTCATGCTGAGGATAAGTCATCGTCTCATAAACCAGCAAGCTACCGTCGGGAGCCAAGACTCGCTCCATCTCCCGAAAAGCCTTCACAAGATCAGGGATATCCCCAAGGACCTGCGAGAGGATGATCACGTTGATGGAAGCGGTTTCAAAGGGCAAACTTGTTGCGTCCGCGACTATCACCTCGTCGTCGACTTTATAACAGTCGACTCTAACATACCTATCGGCCTTAAGAAACAATGATCTAAAGGGGCTCGCTCCACAGCCCAAGTCAAGGATTGTTCCGCTCGCCGCTTCGGCATGCTGCCTTAAAAGGGGCAGTAGCCAGCGGGCTTGGGGCCAATTGCAACCAAATCCATATGAAAAGTTAGAGTTCATCCAGTATTGATTATGCGCCAGAAGCCCCACGGATCAATTCCGATCGAGAGACATCATTCTCACGCGTCGCGTAGGAGTGTTCGCTTAAAGCCCAGTTGAACTTGCGAACAAACCAGTCTCCAAGAGATGGCCGCAGAGTATAGTAGCAAGGTTCAGCGCTTCGCTGTGCGTGCATCGCCCTTTGCCGCGAGGCGCAGAAATCATAGTCTCAAAAGTGCAAGGATTGGAGAGGCATCGAACTCCCGGAGCCATCCAAACGAGAACCGTCACCTCCAAGCACCATGCGGGGAACTGAGGAATCGAACGTAGCGTGGACTCTGCGAGCAGAGCTCAAATCCGAACGGCCTTCCGCCGCATTCCTAATATACGAGTCTGTAGGTCTGAACACTCGGCGCTCCGCAAGCCGCTTCAGGGATCTTAATCACGTTGATCTTCAAAAATTCACATCCAGACAGAGGAGATCGTTCCAAGGCCGACAATGACTTATAGACGAAAAAAACTAAAGGTCTATATTATGGCCATTCTAGCGAAGTGTGGGGGCGTTTAACGTAGAGGACGTAGGACAACTTCGGTTCCTTGTGTGGACAAGGAACCTCAGCATCTGCAAAAAAATCCAGACTCTTGTCGCCGATGTGCCTATCGTCTGGAATGTCTCTCCCAGATCCAAAAGTCCCAAGACGGCGGAGCAAACCACCGCACGAATGATGAGGGATCTCGAGTCACCCCCCGCAACACTTAGAGAGCCTAACGCCATCATCGCGCCAATAAAGCCCATCCCAATAATGATCCCACCGAAATCCCAAGCCCAGAAGAAACTTCCAGGGAGCGTGATCGAGAGACCGCCATAGGACCAACCACAGAGCCGAGCGAAATCAGCAGAATCCGCAAAGTGGACCTTGTTCGGAATCATATCTCTGGGCAGAACTGCAAGCAACGGCACCATTAAGGAGGAGAACGCGTTTTCTCTAGGAGAAGTATTGCCCAAAGTATCGAGGACATGTGCGAATGAGGCTACATGAGCAAACCTGTCAAGCATGTCTGAAGTACCGTATTGGTTTTCGTCGGTTCCCAACCTTTTTCCATCGAGAAGAGTGTTGATGGCAGACCACATAGTTTGGACCTGAAAACTGAGAGCCTCCGTCACCGAAGTATGGCTTAAGGGGGGGTGGGCCCGCACTTCTTCTCGATAAGCCGTGACGATGTAGGACACAATGTAAACAGTCGCGAGTCCAATAAGGACGACTCGAAGTTCGCGCAAGAACCCAAGTCGTAATCCCGCCGCCGCTCTTCCCATAACCCAGGCAGAACCCAACGCTAAGGCTACAGCCTTGCTGCCAGCGCCAATAAAGATTATGGATTGAAGGGAAATCACTAGAACGAGTAGCCAGTGGTCTAGTCTCGCCAGTCTGGACCGCCCTCCGGAGGAGAAGTAGATAAAGACGTAGATGACGGAAAAACTATCTAGGAAGTGCGCGACTTGACCTAGGCTAGATCTATCGTGGCTTGCACTAGTTTCGATGAAAGTATACAGATTTCCTCGTCCGTAAATGACCTTCATGACTCCACCCACCAACGCGGTGAGTCCCATGCATCGACGCATCCTCTGCTGCGTGAGCAGATCTGAGATGGGGGATTGGACCCCAGGGCTATCCTTGAGGTAACTGCGCAACGCCCAGTAAACAAGGGAGCAGATAACCCAACCCCGATACATCCACAATGCCGCAAGGTCGAGAGAACTGTCTGACAGTGTATACCACCTTGGATCCTTGTACAGCGTGGGAACCAACACCGGCAAGCTCACCCCAAGGATCCAAACGATTCCTATTAGCACGATAGGATCATCCGCAACCAATCGGCTCGTAGTTAGCCAGATCGAAAGAAGCGGCAGAAGCACAAGGATGGCCAAACAGACGGCCGAAACCTCCCGCGACAACTCAAAACCTGCGGGCAACGCCGCGAGGAAAGTCCAAAACAAGGCAATGACTTCCACCTTCGTAGAAGGACTGGGTGTATGATCCAGCTGTTGTTTCATCGCGACAGGGAGCTCTTCACCCTCTGGACGTCATGTAGAACCATCTTGAACAAGCGCAAACCGGTCTCTGGTCGCAACCCCCACAGATCGGAACACTTAAGGTTGTAGCATTTAACCGCACTCGTTGCCATAACCGCAAGGGCAGCGGCTTGTGCCAAAACCAAAGCAACTGCGATCCCGGCTAGGCCCCCAAATGAACTCGCAAAAGGTCCCAAAGCTACAAAGCAGCCTAACCCAACCGCTTCGCTGACAACCCCAAAGCGCATACTTAGAGTTGCTCGCATCGCGCGGTCTATGACTTGTCGCACGCCTTTGAGGGTGTTCATAAAGAGAAGGATCATGGTCACAGGAACAGCAGCAGCAAAATCGCTACCAAAAACGAAAGGCACAACCCAAGGGCAGACGAGAGCCATCGATCCGTTTATGAGAACAAGGAGGAGCGAGGCATCCTGAGTGTGTCGACAAAGGATACGTGCTTGTTCCTCCTTCCGAGTAGCAGCGGTCATCTCGGGAAAGAGTAGGACCAGGAGACTCTGCAGCACTAGTCCACTTCCTAGGGCACCGATTGGAAGCGCGGATGCGTATAAGCCAGCGCTCGTATCTCCCATCGATAGCACGACAATAACCTTATCGGCCTCAGCCGAGGAGTACATGACAATGTTCATCGCGTGGAACCGACGGGCGGTTCCAAGCAAGCGCCGCATCTCAACTCCGTCCCAAATCGGCATTCGTGCACCGTCAAGGATAAATCCTAGAAGCACCGAACAGCCCAATGGTGCAATCATCGCGATCAACACCGTCTCTACTCGGATGCAGCGCAAGGCGAAAAGCACACCGAGGATGAGAGCAAAGAGGATAGGCTGACAAACTCTGTTGACATTCAGCGAACGAAATTCGCCGCGTCCTTGCAGGACCGACTTGTAGTGCATGTCGAGGATAGTTAGTGGCGTGAACGCTGCAGCGTAACACATCACCAGCCATAGATCTCCCAACCTGTCCAAGCCGACCAAGGATGGTAGCACAAGTAGGGAACAACAAGTGGCCCCGATGGCAGTAACAAGCTGCGCAGCGAGTGCAGTCGCGCACACTCGGTTGGTTTCATCTGGCTTCTCTTTCGAGCGAACAAGTGAAACGTGGTAAGTGACGGCTTCATTCAGGCTGAGACAGAAAATTGCAGCTAACAAAGCGGGCCAAATTGTCAACGCCACCACAGTTCCACGGCCCTCTGGGCCAAGGTATCTAGCCAGCAAAACGCTGGTAAACATCGAAAGGACAACATTGACTGCAGTGATGCCAAAAGTTCCAACCATAGCTTTACTACCTCACCCAAGAGCTAGACGCGGCCGCCCAAACGAAATTGAAAACCTCTTACCCTCCGACCTTTTGAACCCCGGCACGAGGGCTTGCGTCCAAGTGGAATTGTCTGGTCTGGAAATGCCTAACTCACGGCTTTGCAAAAGCTAGGCGCTAGGTGCCTAGTGGATGACAGAATCCTTGGGCTACCTATTTAGAACCGATGCACGCAGACCGAGATGGAACCAAAGGCGCTGAGGCCCCTAGACTGTTCTCGACCATCGACGGAGTCGCCAACTCCGCACAAGTTGCCTTCCAGAACGCGATCCTGCGAGTTGATGTGTGAGGTAGGCCTCCAGCATGTTTGAAGGGAGACTACATTGTCTGTCCCAACCGAGTATCGCTGAGCTTTCTCACGCCGGTAGCCACAGCGGGATTCCCCCTGTAAATCGTAAACGGATCCATATCCCTAGAGGCCACAGAGCCTACGGTCAGAACGGAGTGATCGCCAGCTGTCACCCCGGGGCAGACCACTGAGAAAGCACCAATCCAAACACCACTTTGAACCACAATTGGTTTAGCAGTCAGACTGAAATGCGGACACTTGTAGTCGTGATTACCAGTCAAAATCACTGCACCTTGTGATATGCAAACATTACTTCCTAAAGTAACCAAGACGAGATTGTCGATCCAGACATTCTCTCCGATCCAACAATCGCTCCCTATTTTCAGCAACCAGGGCGACTTAATGTTAACGCCAGGCTTAATCACCACTCCACCACCGACTTCCGCACCGAATGCACGAAGGAGGATCAGTTTTATGAATCCTATTGGAAATCTGGACGTGAAAAATATGGTTGCCACAAGATACCAAGCGACACGCCTCAGAAGAGACGCACCTGGATCAAATGATGAGTTGCGATACTTCCCTAGCTCGACCTTCAAGCTGGTTCGTATTGAGGGTTCTTGGTACAAGTAATGAGAGGGCTCTGTAACTCGGCGCAAACATTTCCTTCCAAGGGAAGGTGTTTCTCGAAAAACTTCGACCGAGAGACTACCAGGATCTATTACGGGGGATCAATTGACAGATACCTAAACCTCCCACTCTAGCCCGGAGGCCCTCGCCAAAGCCTTTAGCTGCGGGCTTTAAGAAAGGAATCAAAAGCTTAACCGAGGGTTCTCGAATCACCGACCCAATTACGATCTCCACTAGGAAAAGCTATGCGCAATGAAGTATTCGCACGGGGACGAGAGAAAAGATTTGAAATTGGTGTTCAATCAAGGTCGCCAACACCGCGGTCATTGTTCATTTCAATTCTTGCACTGCTTATCGGTGAGAAGCGATGGGCCGCCACCCCGACCAACTATTGCAGGGCAGGCTCGCTTATGCTGCGATCAATTCGGCTTTTTCCGTCCACGGACAATTCCCTGAGCGCAGCGCCCACGTTACTCAGAGTCTGGCACAAGGGTCACAGAGGGGAAGGAAACGACGTGCCCATTTGCCATTGCGGAGAAATGAGGCCCGCTACAATCGATCGGGAGGAGTGTAAATTTTGGGAAGCTGCCGCCAGTGACACTCGTACCGAGAGCCTTCCGAAACTAGACTGGCGGACCTGAACCAAAATCGGCGATCACTCCTGGAATCCAAGATCCAGGACCAGGTCGGTTCCTTCTCCCCACACCCCATCTCTCTCGTCTGGCGGGGATTGGGAACCTGAAGTTACAGCTCTGCGGTGAACTGCTACCTCGTTTCTACATTGAATGCCGAGACCAATACGCAGTTTAAGGAAGCCGCGCAAGTCCTTTCTCCACGATCGTCCTGAGTAGAGACAGCTGTGCCGTCACCGATAAAATCAGGGAAACCATGAGCAAAATGGCTTTTTTGTCCGCATCATGTGAAATCTCTACTCGCATCGTTCTAGGCCAAGAAGTTGGGTTTCAGGGACCCAATTGGTGCGATTGGTAGGCATTTTTTGCCGTTATTTGTCTTGTGATCCTTTGCCCAGAAATTTCCAAACATCTCCCTTGACGGAATGCCGTTCCCACGGCTGAATGGCCTCGTTACGGAGAGTTGGAACAAACCTTCAGAACTATGAAACCAACAACAAAACTCACTCGAGGGCTGCTCACGCAAGGATTGGCGGTCGTGACAATCGCTCTGATTTCTACCTCACAAGGATCGGCTACCACACCAGCTGTGTCCTTCAATAGCGCTTCCTTAGTACAGAAACTGAAAAGCGCGCCCAACGCTGAGCTTCCAGCCCAAACAGCCGCCTTGGTTGTGCAGGCCAAAGGAAGCACTCGCGATCAAGAAGCGGCTTTCATCGTCGGCTCGGCCGTGGAACTGAATCCGGCTGCCGCTCCGCTGATTGTCAGCTCCGTCTGCCGCCTCTCGCCTGATGTGGCTGCAGTGGTAGCCGAAGCAGCTGCCAAGAAGCAGCCGAAGCAGCTCGAGGCCATCGCCCGCGCGGCGACCTCGGCGGCTCCCGGACAGTCCCTGAAGGTTCTCGCCATTCTTTGCAAGAATCACTCGGCTGACTACGAAGTCATCGCTTCGGCGGTAGCCAAGAGCACCCCGGGCATGGATCGTTCCATTGTCACCGCGGTTGGCGAAGCGCTTCCCTCCCTCAAGCTGTTCATCACCCGCTCCGTCGAGACTCTTGCCAAACAGAAGGATTTCACGATCAGCGTTCCCGAGGTGTTCAGCCAGGTCACCGCGGACGTCGACAACACCGCCAAGGTGCTGAAGACCCAGCCTGACCAGATCCTGACCAAGGGAATCGCCCAAGCTCAATTCTCCTTGTTGCCGCCGCCTCCGCTGCCGCAGCCGCGCAAGCTCGTCGCGTTCACGCCGTTCGACGACAGCGTGCGTCCTGACCCGATCAAGTATTTCGACAGCGTCCCGGTCACCGGCGGACGCAATTACTCGGCTCCGGCCAACTAAGCCGTCAAGAACTCACTCTCGCTGAACTGAACCTCAGCGAACGAAAAGCCGATCGGAGAAATCCGATCGGCTTTTTAATTTTGGAGGAAGACCGAGGGCCTCACACAGAGGTGAAGAGGGATTGCACATTGTTCATTGCTCATTTCACATTGCACATTGAGGGTAAGCGTCACTCTGAGCGCCTCTAGCTGAGGGAGTCATAAACGTCATAGCATTCAGGTTATGACACATATGACCTCCACATCAGCCATGGACATCATCAAGACCGATTCGCGTGGGAGAGTGCGGACACCGGTACGACGC
>JAEUHE010000257.1 GCA_016793885.1 Verrucomicrobiales bacterium | reverse complement strand
GAGCGCGCTGGGCGCTAACCCGGGGCGCAGCCTCTGGACCGCCAAGAGGAAATGCCGGTTGCATCGTCACGGCCTAAGCTAGATCGGCATTCTGGGATGACAATGAATTTCCGAGGGGGGCGTGAGGGGTTGTGATTAAATACGGGTGAGGCGCGACCCCGTATGGAGTTGCGGCGGTTGGCGGGTCCCGGGGAATGGATGTGGGTTGGTTGGCTAAATTCTATGCCGCTAGGACAATTCCTCCGCCTTTCCGCCTGAAGGCGGAACTCCATACAAGAGAACGATCGTACTATGCGACCTTGGAACAGCAACAGCCTCACCCGGATTTAATCACACCCGGCGTGAGGGGGATCCCAGCTCCGCTGGGGGGACCAAAGCGGCAGAGGGCTGCCGCACTCCATAATGGATTCGACCCTCAACGCCCAGCGGGGTGTGCCGGGTCTACCAGCCGTGCTGCTGCGCCATTCGCCGCAGGCCGCTCCCCTGATCGGGGTACCGCTGCTCAAACTCGCTGACCAGTTGCCGAGCCTCGTTGACACGTCCGTTCCGCACGAGGCTGTCCGCCAGCCCAGCGACCGATTCAGGATTGCCCGGCCAGAGTTGGGAAGCGAGGCGATACGCCTCCTCGGCTTCCGCAGTGAAATTGTGCGCAGCCAATAGGTTGGCCGCGGACACGGTGTCATGGGAGTAGGACTTCAGGGCGTATTCGGAATGGATCGCCTCGGGATCGGAAAAGGCCTGTTCAGCGCGGTTGCGCCAGTAATCCAGGGACTGAGCCGCTTGTTCCGGGGTAAAGCCATTCTGATCAGCCTGGGCCCCCAATTCCATCAGCGGACCGAGAGGCCGGGCGCCAGGGTAGGTGCTCCGCAGAGGAGAAGACTCCTGCAAGGCGAAGTCCAGATCAGGGTTTTTGGCCATCAGCGCCTGGAGCAGATTCTCGTTGATGGACATGACGGCTATCTGCCCGCCGACCTGCACCTTGCCATCGACCATCGTTACCTCCTCCCCGGCGCGGAGCTGCTTAGGTTCGTCGGGGAACTGGAGGTCGTGTTCCAGCCTGCGTCGGGCGTCGGTGACATACTCGCTGAATGCCCGCTGTGAATCGGCTTCGGTGAGCGTGGCGAACCGATCGCCATAGAGGGTGCTCATGTATTCCACATAACGACCATCCGCCAGGGCGTTCTGAGTGACGATGATGTGTGGGTCGCGTCCGCTCGTTTCGTTCAGCAGGGTGGGGATCCAGCGTCCATAATCCGTGCCACCGACGTACACCATGCCGGGCCTCAAGGAGTCCAGTATCGCGTTACCATAGTCGAGTAGCTTTTGCGCCGGCCATTCGTGGACCTGCTCGGCAACCCCGTAGGCATCGAGCACCGCGCTCCACACCGGGTCAAGCTTTGGTGAATCGTCATCGGTAGAGTCGTTGTACTGGCGGGACGTTTTCGCCAACATTTTCCACTGCCTGTCAATCTCCTCCCATTTTCCTGACTCCAAGGCGTTGAAGAAGTGTTCGACATCATCTGGGACTGCGACGCCCTTTCGCCGAGCCATCTCCCGGGCTAGTTCCCGGCGCGACCGAGTGAACTGCTGGAGTTTACCGGCGACGATTTCCTCTGCTGTCGGCGCCGGATCGAAGCTGGTAGGGTCGGGAAGTCTCCGGCTTCCTTCCGGTCCGGCGGAGAGGGCGGCCGGCGCATTGCTTAGCGTGTCCTCGGAGGTCGGCTCGGGCACCTGGTCATGGTGGCGCGGAACCCGAAGCGATCCGAGGATAAGCGACAGAACGCACCCAAGGGCCAGCAGCCAGCCGAACCGAGCTGAGAAGCCGGTTTCAGGTTTGGTATGGGGGTCGTTGGCATTGATTGTCTTCATGATTGGGCACGGGCCATCTCAGTTACCAGACACCGGGACCTCGGGGATTTGTATGGTCGAATCGTCACTGGAGAATCGGCCCGATGGGAATCCAGGGAACACTGTGGGGCACAATTTCTTTTGCATTTTCCGGGTCCAGGTTCGCACTCTTGGCTGTTCAGGTTAGTTGTTATTTGCGAATGCGTGCTCTTGCTCCAACGATGGGGATCCTGGCGGCGGCGGTCAGCGCCCTCATGGGATGGATTGTCGTCCTGACCCCCGTCGGCCTCTCCCTCATGCATTGGAGCTATGACCTCCTCCAACCGTTTCTGCCCGGTCACGACTATACCGATCCGGTGGTCATCCACATGGATCAGCAAGCCTTGCAGGACTATCATCTGCAGCCCGGAGAACCCTGGCCGCGAGTGCTGCATGCCCGTCTGCTGGATCGCTTGAGCCGTGACCAAGCGCGCGTGGTGGTCTTCGACGTGACCTTCACACAGGCGGGTGATCCGGGTTCGGACGAGACGTTGGCCCGCGCGATGCGAAGGAATGGGCGGGTGGTCTTGGCCGGAGATCGGGTTCCGATTCGAGGCGTGGCGCTCAGCTACACTCTCATCCCACCTCTTCCGCTCTTCGAGACCAACGCGGCCGCCTGGGGAACGGCGAAAATTCAGCTCGATGCGGACCGCGTAGCCCGACGCTACGATGCCGGCAACGACCAGGAACCCGGCCTGGACTGGGCGGCGGCTACGGTGGCCGGCGCTCCGATCACCCAGAATCCTGCTCGGCGCCTGAAGGAGGCGCGCTGGCTCAACTATTACGGCTCCGCCCGCCCCTTTGAGACGACCTCGATGTCCTATTCCAACGCCGAGAGCAAGGAGCCCGGCTTTTTTTCTGGCAAGGCGGTGTTCATTGGAGGAAAGCCCGAGACTCTGCTGCGGGGAGAGGTTACGGATCTGTTTGGCACGCCGTTCACTCGCTGGAACAGCAGTTTCATTCCCGGCGTGGAGATCGCCGCCATCGCCTACTCCAACCTGATGAACAACGAATCCTTGCGACGCCTAGGGTTGCTCCCCGAGCTGGCGGTGATTCTGTTCAGCGGATGTCTGCTCGGATTCGGGTTGCAGCACGTCCGCCGCCCTCATCTGTGGTGGGTCACCATTTTGACACTTCTCGCCATCGGGATCGCTTCCGTCGGCTTCGTATTGGCAGCGCGCGTTTGGTTTCCCTGGACCGTGGTCGGCCTTGTTCAGCTGCCCTGCGTCTTGTTCTTTCGTGTCCTTCGGATGGAACCGTCACCGCGTCACGGAAGTGACCCTGGGTCAGTCGTTCAGGAGAAGACCCGTTTGGACCCGGTGCCCGCGGGGAGTGCTCCCGCTCAAGCTCTGGTGATCCCGGACCATACCTTGATTCGCTGTATTGGGGAGGGTGCCTACGGCCAGGTGTGGATCGCCCGCAACGCAGTGGGCATCTACCACGCGGTAAAGGTGGTGTATCGCAACCGGTTTGGGACGGATGTTCCCTACGAGCGGGCGTTCCGTGGGATTCAAAAATTCATGCCCATCTCCCGCTCTCACGACGGCTTTGTGAACTTGCTGCATGTGGGCAGGAACGATGCGATCGGATTGTTCTTCTACATCATGGAGGTGGGGGACGACCAACGAATGGATCAACAGATCGACCCGGCGGCTTACTCGCCTAGAACCCTTGCCAGCGAGCTGAAGCGATGCGAGATGCTCCCGACGCGGGACTGCCTGGAGTTCATGCTGGCTTTGACGGCGGCGGTGGATCGGCTGCATCAGCATCAGCTGGTTCATCGGGACATCAAGCCGGCCAACCTCATTTTCGTTCATCGGCGTCCCAAGCTCGCGGATATCGATCTGGTGACGGATCTCTCGGAGCATGGAGATGTGAGTCGCATCGGAACGGAAGGCTACATGGCTCCAGAAGGGCCGGGAACCGCGGCGGCGGATGTGTTTGCCCTTGGGCGGGTGCTTTATGTGGCGCTAACGGGCAAGCAGCCGGAGCAGATCCCCGAGCTGCCGACCCGGGCCATGACTCAGCCTGACTCCAGCCTGATGCTCGAGCTGAATCGCATCGCCTGCAAGGCTTGCGAGGTGGAGGTATCGCGTCGCTACCCTTCGGCTGCCGCGATGCAGGCGGATCTGATGGAGATCTCGCAGCGCCTGAAGCCTGGTCCCGGGGGGTGAGCGGTTACGTGCGGAGCAGGCCGAGATTCCACTCGAGCCCGTGAATGTCCAGGGTTGAAACGTGTTGGTTTGAGCGTAAGGTCCCCTTTCAACGGACAAACAAACGACGCATTTTCTCATGTCGGCCGATCAATCTAGCGAAGGCGACCAGAAGGCAGCCTGGTTTCCCGCGACGCGGTGGACGGATATTGTCGCGGCGGGTAGGGACAGCTCGCCAGCTGCTGCCGAGGCACTCAACCGCTTGTGCAGCACTTATTGGTATCCGATTTACGCCTACATCCGGCGCAAGGGTCACTCCGATGCCGACGCCAAGGACATCGCGCAAGGCTTCTTTTCCCACATCCTCGAAAGGAATCTGGTGGGCACGGCGGATCGCACCAAGGGGAAGTTCCGCTCCTTTTTACTCGGCTCCCTGAATTACTTCATGGCCAATTTGAGAGATTTTGACCAAGCGAAGAAAAGAGGCGGAGGGTCGGTCATTGTGTCCTTGGATGAGAAGACTGCGGAGGAACGGTATGCGCTTGAACCGATCGATGAGCTTTCCCCCGAGAAGCTGTTCGAGCGACGTTGGGCCCTCGATCTCCATGATCAGGCTGTGTTTCGGCTTCGGGAAGAATACGCGCGGCAAGGCAAGGGGCCGCTTTTCGATCAGTTGCAGCCTTTTTTGACGGATCAGACTGACTCGGGAGACTATGCGGGCGTTGCGCGGACGCTTCAGATGACGCTGGGAGCCGTCACCACCGCGGCGAATCGGGTCCGCGGCCGCTATGGCGAATTGATTACAGCGGAAGTCGCTCGCACTGTGGCTAGCCCGGAGGAAGTTCCGAGCGAGCGCCGCTACATTTTTGAGCTGCTTTGCCGGGCCAACGCGGCCGGCTCCCGACCTCAGTAGTCTTCTGATTCACGAGGGATCTGCCGGCACGGGAAAAATTTTTCGAAAAAGCTGTAAGGGGGAGGAATTGATTTCCGGACTGTTGGTTGAGCGGACGACCGTATGGGGTGCCGCCCGCAACAAAAACACCGGAAAACGCTCAGAACGCATGAATATCATTCCTCCGAACCCTTGGCGCGTGCGCCGCCCTCGGGTCTCTCCCTTGGCCTGGTGGCTAGTTCCTATCACCGTGGCAGTATGGCAACTCAATGTGGGCTTGGCTTCCGCTCAGGTTTGGGCGAGGCCTACCAGCTCCAATCCGATCGCCATCTCCCGCAATGACCGCCTGATCTGGGTGGTCAACCCTGGCAACGACAGCGTCAGTGTCATTCGCCCTGATACGAACACACGGCTGGCAAGAATTCCCGTCGGGGACGACCCTGAGAGCATCGCGCTTACCCCGGACAACCGATACGCCTTTGTAGCCAATGCCGCGGGAAACTCCGTCAGTGTGATTCAAATCGATGATCCGGCCTGGGGCACTTTTAGCGCAAAAGTGATCTCGACCATCACCACCGGCGCGGAACCGTGGGATGTCGTTTGTTCCCCCGACGGTCTTCGCGTTTTTGTGGCCAATAGCGGCCAGGACACGGTGACGGTGATTGATGTGGCGACACGGACAGTGCTCGGCCACATTGATTTGAGGAACAGCCTGGCGAACGATCCCGATCGTTCTCGCCACTTCCAGCCGCGTGGCTTGGCTGTTTCTCAAGACAACAAAAAGCTCTTCGTCGCTCGCTTCCTGTCCTTCACCAAGCCTGGTGGTCGACAAGGTGACGATTTTGGGAAGGAGGGCTTGGTTGCGGTCATCGATATCGACACCACTTCCTATTATCTGTCGGACTACAAGGTGGCGCGCGCAGTGACCCTGGCGCCTCAGATTACTGGGTTCCGGTTTCCAGGGCAGACCAATCCGCCTGCTGGTGATACCGCAGCATTCCCGAACCAATTGCAGCGGGTTGTGTTGCGGGGCGATCAGGCCTATCTGCCGAACATCGCCGCTTCGCCCTCGGGTCCGCTGCGCTTCAATCTGGATACCCACGCCTTTGTCAGTGTGATCGACGGCATCAACAGTGCCTCGCCGATTGATAGCGGCACGAACAAGTTTCTGAACCTGCACTTGGGTGCGCGGGATCCCGAGGCGGGCAAGCGTCGGATCTTTTTCGCGAATCCTTGGGACATCGCTTTCACCACCCAAAGTGGTGTGGGCAATGCTTATGTGGTCTCCGCGGCGAGCGACGCCTTGGTGAAGTTGGATGTGGCGGCCGATGGCAAACTATCCTTCACAGTGGATGCCAACACCACTCGGTATATCGACCTCAACGACCCGACCAATCCGGCCACCAGCGGTGCCGCCGCCGGGAAAAACCCGCAAGGACTGGCCATCACCAGTGATGGGAAACGCGCCTATGTAGCCAATTTTGTTTCTAGGAATGTGTCGGTGGTGGATTTGACCACCGATTCAGTGGTTGCGGTAGTGCAGACCTCCGACCTGCCGATTCCGGGCTCCGTGGGTGAGACCAATCTGGTGGGTGCCGAAATGTTCTTCTCCTCGCGGGGCAATTTCGACGCCATTCCCGGCACCAATTCACTGCGGGACCGGCTCTCCAGCGAAGGGTGGCAAAGCTGCTCGAGCTGCCATTTCAAAGGCCTAACGGACGGCGTTGTCTGGCAGTTTGGCGCGGGCCCACGTAAGAGCGTTCCGTTGAATGCCACCTTCAACCCGCACAACCGCAGTCAGCAGCGTGTATTGAACTACTCCGCCATTTTTGACGAGGTCGAGGACTTCGAGGCCAACATCCGCAATGTCTCCGGACCCGGACCTTTGCCTGGCGGGGCGTTGAACCCCAATCACGGGCTTCTGATCGGCGACAACGGCGATCTGAACGTGGCCCCGAGCGCTGTGAATTCCTTCGCGCTCGCGAATGCCAATCGGCCCCAGGTAACGGTCACTCTTCCCGGGAGCACCAACAAGGTGCCGGCCCTGACGGCGATGCGCGAATGGGTGCGCAATGCGGTTCGGACGCCCAACTCTCCCCTCCCGGGTTATGGAGCTTACGATGCAACGCTGCCGGAGGTGGCTCAGGGACGACATCTCTTTCTGCAGGCGGGGTGTGCGACCTGCCACGGAGGTCAGAACTGGACAGTGAGTCTCAAAGATTTCACGTCGCCTCCCGCCGGGACGGAGATTCGCACCGAGCGCAATCCAACGAACTTTGTCGGGAATCCGATCGGGGCTCAGTACCTCACCCGGTTCCTCAGGGATGTCGGTTCGTTCAACTTAGGTGTTCCGGGAGAGGAGAACTTCCTGGGCAACAATGTAGGAGCGATCGAAAAAGCCGGTGCCGCCGTGGCGAATGGAGTGTTGCTCCCCGCCCCGGACGCTTTGGGACGGGACTATAACAGCGACGGCCAAGGCATTGGCTTCAATGTGCCCTCCCTGCTGGGCCTGCATAATCTCCAGCCTTATATGCACAACGGCGCGGCGGAGTCGCTGGCGGCGGTGGTCTCGGATGTGAAGCACCGCACCGACAACGGGCGTTTGCCGGACGTCCTGGAGGATCCTGCTTACCAGGCCCTCGTGGTGAAGTTTCTGGAATCGATCGACTTCGGCACGGCGCCCTTTGTGCCGCTTCAGGTTCGCTACGCTGAGAAGCAGTTGTGGGTGGCGTTTGATTCCATCCCTGGAGCCTCCTACTTGGTCGAAGGGCGCGAAACCCTTAAGTCGGTTTGGGAACCGGTGGGCTATCCGATCGTTGCCAACGGACCTCGAACCGAAGTGGCGGTGCCCACCGAGGGTAAGGCCAAGTACCTGCGCCTGACTCAGGAACAATAGATGAACTGGCCTCTCGGTCGAGGCGGAAATTTGGTTTGGGATCAGAGAGTCACGGGCGTTGGCGGAAGCCAACGCCCGTTTTTATCCTAAATTCGGGAATGGATTAACCACGGATTTCACGGATGACACGGATTAAGAAGGCTTTGTGAGATTCTTGAACACGAGTTCGCACTCCCTCTCAGGGTGATGAGGGCCTTCCTTCCAAGGCGTTGCGGATCCGTGTCATCCGAGAAATCCGTGGTTCAGCTTCCCTGTTGTCCGGGTGGACCTGGAGGCTTGCTCGTTCTCCACTTCTCCACCACTTCGGCAATTGTGCCTCGGATCAAGTTGCGAGCATCGAGCCGATCGGTGCCTTGCATCAACAACTCGTCATAGTTTGTGTGGCAGTGGCGAATATGGGCGATGACCGCGAGTTCGATGGCGCGTGCGTCGAGGAAGCGACCGGCTGCCGAACGTCCGACCCGGCCGCTACCGCGCGCGGCGGTATGTTCGGCGATGGATTGGGCTTCGCTGCGGGGGCAACCTGGAAACTGTTGCCGAATCGCCTGAGCCACGGTTTGAGTGAACTCGACGTCCTCGATCTGACGGTGAACCGCTGCCTGTTGGCGGCGCAGCTCACGGTCCGGAGCATCGGCGGTGCATTCATCGGTCGCTCTCAGGATGGCGTCCGAACTGACGAGCAGCCCTTGACGTTCGTAGCGTTTGCGACTGCGGCTGAATTTCACGACCACTGCCGAGAGCGGGCTGTATTTTCGCGCACGACGGGTCATCGCCATGTCGCCGGCCGGAAGAAACACCAGATGGTCCAGATCAGCGCACTCGAGGCACAGCGGCTGCTTCTTTTCCATGAACAGAAAGCTTCCTTTGAACAGCTCAGTGCCGCATTCAGTGCAATTGCCCTCCTCGCTGACTTTCTCGAAGACCACGAGGTCGGGTGGTTTGCTCAGCTTGGCGGCGAGGCGTTCGGTCTTGGCTTTGCTCAACTCCGCGGGGGCGTAGTGTGTTCGGTAGAATGCTTCGCGTTCCGGATCGCCGTCCTCGGTGACATGCAGTTGCTCCAACCCTCGTGGCGTGCGGCGGGTGTATGAAGCCTCGATGGTGCGCATGCCGCGTTCCTTTGCCCACTCGGCGAAGTGTTCCAGAGTTTTCTGGTATTTCTCGGGTCCCACCTGAATCCAGGCTTCCAGAACCTGATAATATTCATTGCCTTGGCGCCAGCCATCAAGGTGGCACTGGTGCACGAAGCCCATCCGTTCAAAAAGCTCCAGCGGGCCTACCGAACCATGCTTCTTGAGGGCCGATTCGGCAGCGGCAGTGACTCGATCCCGAAAGGTGACCGATGATGAAAGCGTGTCACTCATCATGGGATGCGATCCTAGATCAAAGCTCTGTGACCGTCCAGCCGAAGGAATGGGAGCCGAAAGAATGGCAGGCGGTCGGGACGGGTGTAAGACAGATTTAGGGAACAACTCCCAAGGTTGTTGAACCGCGAAGGACGGGTATGTGGTTTGTCAACAAAGACCGAAGGGAAATTGTTCGAAATAACTAATCGAAGTCTGGATCGCCAAGTGTGCCCGTGGAAGAAAGCAAAAGATTGAGAAGGAGAGGACGGACTGGGTC
>JAEUHE010000256.1 GCA_016793885.1 Verrucomicrobiales bacterium | reverse complement strand
GACGGACCCAGTCCGTCCTCTCCTTCTCAATCTTTTGCTTTCTTCCACGGGCACACTTGGCGATCCAGACTTCGATTAGTTATTTCGAACAATTTCCCTTCGGTCTTTGTTGACAAACCACATACCCGTCCATGGCGGTTTAAGATTCGGGTTTCCTCCCTTCGTGGCTTGGTGTGATGCATTCGGACCCCCCCCCTTGGTAGCTCCCCAATGGACCAGCCTGTCCCGACCAAGGCCGGACAGGCTGGTCCACACGACAACTCGTCCACCTTAACTCTTTCCTAGGGATTCTTGCCTGATTGGTGTTGACCTCTGCGGTGGCTCCTCAAGAATGCCTCTAACGCCACTGACAAATTCGATTGAAACGTTTTCCGGCTTTGTCGGTCCAAGTGTTATCTCAAGAGTAGACGTCTCAAAGCTCATGCCAGCTTGGGGAGGAGTCGCAACTTTTTAACGGGGCTGGTTTTGAAGTCGGATCATGGTTAGGGATCGCATGGAGAAACACGACGAAAGTCCAAAGGGTGCCGTGCCGGGGAGAGAGTCCACAAACCATCCCTCCTCCGCCTCGGCTCCAGATACGGTCGCGAAGCCAGCTCCCACCCAAACTCCCACGCTGTCACCCAAACTCAGCATCTCCCCAGAGGCAATTCGACTGCTACCGGCCGCCTTCGTGAAACAGCATCGGGTCCTCCCCTTGGAGATCCGGGAGGCCACCCTGCATCTCGCCGTCATTCAGGCTTCCTCGGGACGCTTGGTGGACGATCTGCGCCTGATGACTGGCCTGGAGATGCAGGAAACCCTGGTCCCGGAAGGTTGGATCCTGGAAAAAATCTCCGAGCACTATCAGGTCACGGTAGAGCAGATGATCCAGAACATCGGCTCTGAATCGGAGGCCGGCGCAGAAGCGCGGAACATGCACGACATCGAGGTGATGGCCAACGAGCCAACTGTCATCAACCTCGTCAACGTCATCATCTCCACAGCGTTGCGCGAGCGAGCGAGCGACATTCACCTGGTTCCGTTCGAACAGAGCCTCCAGCTGCGCTACCGCATCGATGGATTCCTCCAGGAGAAGCCGCCACCGCCCAAACAGCTGCACGCCGCTCTGGTATCACGCATCAAGATCATGGCGGATATGAACATCGCCGAGCGATTCCTGCCCCAGGATGGCCATATCCAGATCAACCACCGTGGGGTGCGTGTGGATATCCGGGTGGGCACCATGCCCACCATCTACGGCGAAAGCATGGTTCTTCGGCTGCTCGAAAAGAATAACCGGCTCCTGACCCCGCGGGAGCTGGGCCTGGATGCCGATCGCGCCAAACTGCTGAGTCGCCTGGTCGACAAACCCCACGGCCTGTTCCTCACGACCGGCCCCACGGGCAGCGGCAAGACCACCACGCTCTATTCCATTCTCAGCGGTATCTATGCTCCCGAGAAAAAGATCCTCACCATCGAGGATCCGGTGGAGTACGAACTCGCCGGCGTCGCACAGATTCCCGTCCGACCCAGCCGAGGATTTACCTTCGCCACCGGATTGCGCTCCATTCTCCGGCAGGATCCCGATGTCGTCATGGTGGGGGAAATCCGGGATAGTGAGACCGCCGAGATAGCCATTCGCGCGGCTCTCACCGGGCACCAGGTTTTCAGCACGCTCCACACCAATGACGCGGCCGGAGCCGTGACTCGCCTACTGGACATGGGGGTGGAGGCCTTCCTCATTTCATCCTCACTGGAAGGCGTGCTGGCCCAGCGTCTGGTCCGCAAGATCTGCACTCACTGCCGCGTTCCAACCGAGATATCCGACGCCCTGCGGGAAAAGCTGCAGGCCACCGGAGCACGCACGGGCACGAATCGTTACTTTACCGGGCGAGGCTGCGAGGAATGCCGAGGCATTGGCTACCTCGGTCGAGTGGGCATCTTCGAACTGCTGGCCATTGGGCCCGAGCTGAGAGAGAAGATTCTGCAACGACGATCCAGCGCCGAAATTAAGTCCGTCGCCCAAAAGACCATGGTCACCCTGCAGCAGGACGCGCTGCAGAAGGCCGCCGAAGGCATCACGTCTTTGGAAGAAGTGTTACGGGTCGTCTCCGGTGACGCCGCTGAATAATGCAATTCCGTTATCAAGCCATTGAGTCCGCCGGCGCCTCGGTTCAAGGAACCATCGAGGCGGAGGACCGGCGCAATGCGCTTCAGCAGCTGAAGCATCGCGGTCTGGTCCCCTCCAGCCTGGAGGCGTTGGCCTCTGGGTCGAAAACCGCCCCCAGCGCCACGATCCCCAAGAAGGACTCGAGCGGGAACCCAGCCGCGACACCGGCCGGGTTCCGACTCGGAACCGGCAGCAAGCGCAAAGAAATCACAGCCTTCACGCGGGAGATCGCGGCGTTGCTAGAGGCAGCGATTCCCATTCCCCAGGCTCTGGCCAGCCTGGGCGAGGAGGAGCCCAATCCAGCCCTCAAGCAGGTGGTCCAGCGACTTTCCGACTCGGTCAGGCAAGGGGCCTCCTTTTCGGGCGCGCTCGCAGAACATCCCGCGTTGTTCAGCAACCTGTTCGTGAGCATGGTGCGTGTGGGGGAGGAGGCGGGAGCACTCCAGAAGGTCATGACCGACCTGGCCGCCCTGTTGGAACACGAGGACGAGGTCCGCAGCGAGGTCGTCTCGGCGGTCGCGTATCCCGCCTTCGTCCTGGTGTTCGGCATCTTCACGGTCTTCGTTCTCCTAACCGTGGTCCTGCCTCGGCTGTTCGGCATGCTGCAGGAGATGTTGGACGTGCTGCCCCTCCCCACCCTCATTCTGCTCAGCGTCAGCAAGCTGCTGAACTCCTATTGGTGGGCCGTGCTGATAGTGGCCGGGGCGGCCGGCGCAGGCCTCCGCTACAGCATCCGCACGCCCCGAGGGGCCTTGGCCTGGGACGGTCTTAAGCTCCAAATTCCCATCCTGGGAGGCGTGTTCAAATCCGCCGCCCTGGGACGCTTTGCCCGAACGTTAGGAACGCTGGTCAAGAGTGGCGTCTCTCTGCTGCCCGCGCTCAAGATCGTGGAGAACACCATCGGGAACCGTGTGCTCGCCCAGGCGATCGCTCAGGTGACCGAGGAAACGCGCGGCGGCCAGTCCCTGGCCGCACCCCTGCGCAGGATGAACATTTTCCCCAACAGCGTCGTGCAGATGATCGACGTCGGGGAAGAAACCGGCCGACTGGACGAGATGTTGCTCAAGGTGGCCGGCATCGAGGAACGTCAGATGCGGTCCCGAACCAAAACGATGATCTCCCTCCTGGCCCCGGCACTGATTCTGGTGGTGGGGGCATTGGTCGGCTTCATGGTCATCGCCCTCTTGCTTCCGATTTTCAAAATGAGTCAAGCCATTCACTGATTCTCATCAACCATGAAATACACACCTCGCCTGCCATTGCACCGCCTGCATCACCAAAGCCCTGCTGCATCTGGATCCAAAAGCGCCTTCACCCTAGTCGAAATCATGGTGGTGGTCGTGATCCTCGGAATTCTCGCCGCCACCATCATTCCTCAGTTCATGGGAACGACCCAGGATGCCAAGATCAGCGCCGCCAAGTCGGCCGTGAGTGAGATCGAGAACGCCCTGGAGCGATTCAACCTCCACATGGACCGGCATCCCACGACGGAGGAGGGACTCAAAGTGCTGGTCGACCCTCCCACTTCCGATGATAAGCGGTGGCGGGGCCCTTACATCAAAGTGCTCCGCAAGGATCCCTGGGACCACGATTATCAATACCGGAACCCGGGAACCCGACGCAAAGCCGGCTTTGACCTCTGGTCCTACGGAGCCGACGGGGTGGACGGCGGCGAAAAGGAAAACGCCGACATCGGCAACTGGTAGGCACCGAAACCGCTCCAGCATGGGCCAGCCTCCCCATCCCCCTCGCCGCCAACGATCCGCCTTCACCTTGGTGGAGCTCATGGTCGTCATGGTCTTGGTGGCAATCATGAGCGCGTTGATCCTTCCCGAGATGGCTGGCACCTACGCCGATGCGAAATTGAAGTCCACGGCCCGACGCCTCATCACGCTCTGCAGCCTGGCCAACAGCCAGGCCATCTCACATTCCCAAACCCAACGAATCCGCTTCGATCAGCCATCCCGACGCTTTCATCTGGAAACCGGCCCGGCCCGAACCGGCACCGCCGGCCAGCGCAGCCGAACCCCTTCCATGGATCTCGAGACCGCCGGCGAATGGGATGCCTCCATCCGGCTGCGCATCCTCGAGCAAAGCGAAGCGGACGCCGCAACTCCTGCTCCTCCCGGCAACGTGGCACGTCCCCCTCGTTCAAATACACCACTTCCATCGTCGGAGCTGTCGGCTCTAACCTTCTATGCCGATGGAACCTCCCTCGCTCGCCAGATCAGCTTGGAAGACGCCAGTGGGGCTCGCCTGGTGCTGACCATCAACCCGACCACCTCCCGCGTGCGCATCGCGGACACCCGCCGCCCTTGAGCTCCACTCGCTCCAATTCCGGTTTTTCGTTGATCGAGGTGCTCTGCGCGATCCTCATCTTGGGCATTGGCCTGGCGGGCTTGGTGCAAGGCGTCACCACCGCCTTGAGCTCCAGTAAGGACTCCGAGGTCCAAACCGCCGCTATCTTCCTGGCCGCCGGCCAGCTCGAAACCTTGCGCGCCGAAGGCTATCTCGCCGCCGGTGAAACCACCGGGGAGTGCAGCGAACCGCTCACCCGTTTTCGCTGGCGTCAGACCGTTGCGAAAACCGCCCTCGACGGTCTGTACGACATTCAAATTGTGATCGAGCAGGCCAAAACCGGAAAGACGCTGTTTGAACTCAAGACCATGCTTTTCGACTCCCCGGCTTCCAGTCTGGATGCTCCTTCCACGTCAGGTCCTGGATCCGGCTCTGGTCGCCAGCGGCGCCGCGGAGGAGGCAACCCATGAACCGGCCCGACCTCGAAAAGAACAGCCCGGCGCTGCGGAGCGGGTTCACCCTCATGGAGATGGTCATTAGCATCGCGCTGATGACCTTGATCCTGGGTGCGGGATACGCCTGCCTCCGGTCGGGCATCCTTTCCCAAACCCTGATCCATCACCGCACCGACGCTTTCCAAAATGCCCGGGTCGCTCTGAACATGATAGCCTCGGATCTGCGGGCGGCCTGCCGCCTGTCGAGCGAGTTCGAGTTCCTGGGCATGAGTCGTGAGATCGGTGCCGACGAGGCTGACAACCTGGACTTCGCGACCCGGCGCTACTCTCCGCAGGCATCCGGAGAAGCAGACTTCTGTGAAACGAGCTACTTCCTGCGCAAGAGCCCGCGGTCGGGTTTGCTGACTCTGTTCCGACGACGAGACGCCTCCCCTGACCGAGATCCCCTGGCAGGCGGCGTGGAGGAGCCTTTGGCTGAAGGGATCAAAAGCCTCCGCTTGGAGTATTACGACGGCTACGAATGGTTTGATGAATGGGGAGATCCTCAAGGGAAACGAAAAGGCCAGCCGGACCTTCGGGGCCGTTCGAACTTGTCAGGCCTCCCTGAGGCGGTGCGGATCACCCTCGCCGTGCGCGTGGGCTCCCCGCCGCCTGCCCAACCTCAGGGGATGCCTCCGCGCGAAGGGGTGACTGCCAATGAAGATCCGCCGTTCGTCGTTCAGACAGTGGCGCATCTCCCCAGCGGCGCCTCCCGATCCGGCGGCAGCAACCCGTCTACCCCGACAGCCAACCCAGGAGCCGCCCAATGACGACAACTCGCGGCAGGCCACAGGGATCCATCCTGGTAGGGCTACTATGGTGTCTCACGCTGCTCGCGGTGATTGTCATCGGCGTCCTCTACACCTCACGGCTGGATCTCAAGGTAACCAAAAATTTGGGGGACACCATTCAAGCCCGCTACCTGGCACTCGCCGGAATCGAGAAGGCCAAGGCTTTGCTCTACCAGGATGCCGGAGATCGCAAACGCAGCCGCAACAATCACACGACCTCCATGGCCGACAACCCGGATCAGTTCAAAGACATCCAGTTCGGTCGCGGTGTTTTTCGAGTCTTCCATCCGGGCGATCCCGACCGAGGCGAGGAGCTGCGCTACGGGGTTCGGGACGAGGAGGCGCTGCTGAATGTCAACGAGGCGACCGATTCAGAACTCCAGATGCTGCCGGGCATGACGCCTGATCTCATCGCTGCCTTGATCGATTTCCAGGACGAGGATGAGACCGCGCGTCCAGGAGGGGCGGAGATGGACTACTACCTCAGCCTCAGCCCCCCCTACCTTCCTCGCAACGCTCCGTTTGAAACCGTTCGCGAGTTGCTGGGGGTGCGGGGCTTTACTGAAGAAGTGCTGCTGGGCGAGGACCGCAACGCGAATGGCCTCCTGGACGACTCCGAGGACGATGGGCCAATATCCCAACCCAACGACAATCAGGATCATCGCCTGGACCTGGGCCTGGCGCGCTACTTCACCGTGCATTCCTCGGTGCAGAACGTCAACGCGGCCGGCGAAACCCGGGTTGATGTGCAGTCGGCCGATGAGTCCACGCTCACCACCATCTCCGGCATCACCGCCGATATCGCCAAAGCGCTGGTGGCCTACCGCAGCCAGCAGCGATTGGGAAGCTTGGATGATCTTTTGGACGTGACGCGGGTCAACCCGCAGGCGCCCGCTCCCCAGCCTCCCGCCTCCGCCGCGCCTGGCCCCGGACCTGGCCAACGCCCGACGCCACCCCCTCCCCCGCCTCCGCCGCGACCGAGTGCATCGAGGGGATCCGGTGAAAAACTCATCAGCCAGGATCTACTCCTGCAAATCGCCGATGACATCACACTCCAGTCCGAAACCGAATTGCCCGGCTTGATCAATATCAATACCGCGGACGCGGCTGTGCTTCATTGCCTGCCGGGCGTCGAGCGAGAACTGGCTCAAGCCATCGTCAACTATCGTCAATCCTCCGGCTCATTTCCGAACGTCGCTTGGCTTCTGCGTGTCCCCGGAATGACCCGCCAGATCTTTAAACAGGTGGCTCCGAAAGTCACCGCCCGATCTGAGACCTATCGGATCCTCAGCGAAGGAGTCATCACCTCCAGCGGTGTTCGCCAGCGCGTGGAGGTGGTCGTCCGCTATCGATCTGGAACGTTTGACACCCTCTCCTATCGGGAAGACCTGTGAACACTCTGCCCTTCATGTCCACTCGCACGCCCATTATCGAAGTAGGCCTTCAGCACTTATTCTTGCTGGACGGAGCCGATGGCTTGGAGACCCCGCTCGAGCGCGACGACAACCTGCGTTTAACTCAAGCCTGCATCGCACGCGTAGCAGCCCAGCTCGGCGAATGGGCCAAGGCGCACGGCTGGGAGCGTGGCCGCCCGGTCTGGTGCGCGATCGGCGGTCGGGGCGTCTCCCTGCGACGTCTCAGCCTGCCGGTCACACCCGTCGACAAGCTTGAAGCCGTTCTCTCGCTGCAAATCGAGAGCGAGTTCCCCGTCCCTCCTGCAGAACTGGCTTGGGGCTTTATGCAACTCCCGACCGACGACTCCCGCTCGCCAGCGAATGTACTCGTCGGTGCCATCAAGCCTGAGGCCCTGCAAGACCTGCAGGCCCTCTGCCAGGCGGCCGGGATTCAACCCATCTTTACCATCGCCTCGCTCGCTCGGAGCAGTCTTTGCCCCTCCCATGCTCCCGGTTCCTTCGTCCTCGTGCACGTAGAAGGCCAGCAGAGTGAGCTGATCTGCTTCCAAGATGGGATTCCGGAAACCATCAGGATCATCCGCTGGGGAACAGCCAACGCCGACGCGAGTCTCCAGTCCACTCTGCAGATGAGTTTGGCCTCAGCGCTCCAGGAGTTACGATCCTCGTCTACCCTTCCCGGTCGACGGGAGGATCTCCGGCGGGAGTTGCTCAAGGCGTTTGAGCCTCTGCGTGAAGCGCTGCCGACGGGTGCGGGGGACCAGGCACTTTACTGCTCAGGCGATCGCCCGAACTTAGAGGGCATCGAACTGCTTCTGACGCCCACCCAGGGAGGATCAGGCCGGGTGGAACGCCTCGTGTGGATCTCGGGACCTGGCCGCACGCCAGCCACCCAGGGAATCCATGAGTGGGAAACCCGTTTCCCCGGACGGCCGCTGCTCCAGCTGCAATCTCGAGGGAGCCACCTCCCAGTCCCAACCCGCCGTGCCTCGCCCCTCAAATGGGGTCTGGTGGCCGTCCTTCTGCTGGTCGCTTTGCTCAGTCTCCGCTATGTCGAGCCTCTGCTCGGCAAAGCACGACTGGCCCGTCGGCTTGAAGAGGTCGAGAAGCAGAAAGCCTTGTTGCCTAAGCTGGAACAAGAACTGGGATTCCTCCAATACCTCCAACGCAATCAGCCTCCTTTTCTCGAAGCGGTGGCGACCCTGGCTCAATCCGCCTCCCCCGGGCTGCGGATTGATTCCCTCAGCATGAACCGAAAGGGCGAGGTCTCGCTGCGGGGAACCTTCGCCAACGGGCCCCAGGCCGTGGATTTGCGTCTCAAACTGATTGAATCAGGATTTTTTTCCACCGTGGTCGTGGAGGAGCAAAGCCCGACCCCCGACCGTAATCAGGTCATCGTTCGCATGAGCGCGCAGTGGAAGTCACCCGAGGATCGCCTCGCCGCCAGCCTGAAGGTCGCCGCTGCAAAAAATCCCGTAGCGGAAGTCTCCCCCAGTGCACCCCGAACAAACCCGGCAACTCCCGCAACTCCGAAGCCCACCTCCGCCGCGACGACCAAGCCTTAACCTTTTATGACGCCTCTGAGCCCACGTGATCAACGAACTCTCCGCTTCGCGGCGATCGGAATCGGCGTCTACCTTGGCCTGTTCTTCGGGGCCAAGGGCCTGGGCCGATTGGAACAGCAGCGGGCCGACTACTTCCGCCTGCTCGACCGTGCCCAGAACTTGAAGCGCGAGTTCGCGCCCTACGAAACCAAGACTCTCATTCTTGAGAAGCTCAAACGCCAGTTCCGGCTCGACCCGACCGCCATCAAGGATGCAACGCTCATCGCCGATACCAGCTCCGCCATTCAGCAGGCCGCCGCATCGAGCGGTATCCAACTCGGCCCGCTGAGAGAGTCGCCACCCCGCACCGGAAGCCGAGAGCTGACGTCGATCCAGCTCGAGGGAGTCGGGAAAGTCCCAGCCGTCCTGGGTTTGCTGCATCAGCTGGTGACTCTGGGCTACCCCGTCATGCTGGATACCGTTCAATTGGCGCCGGCCCCTGCCGGCGGGCCGGGCATGCTCAAACTCAACCTCACGCTGCTGATCTTGGACTGGAAACAGTTGATCCGGGAGGAGGGACGAAATGTCTGAACGATCGGAAAAGCTGCTGAAACAGTGCTGCCTCGTGCTGGCCCTGATCCTTCTGTATCCCACCGTCCGGCTGCTCCTGCGGGACGACGGATTAAAATCCATACCTACACTAACTATGTCTATGGCGGCGGCAGCTCCCAGTGCGCTCCAGTCCCCGGGGACCAACAGCCCTGCCGGTCGTCCCCCAGCGGCAAAGGCGGGCCCTGGCGAACCGCTGCCGGAGTCAATCCGTCTCCAAGTCGAGAAGATTACCCAGAGCGAAATCCTCGGTCCCGTGATTCGACCTCAGCCGGTGGCCCTCATGGGGATCGCTGGTCGCGACGCCTTCATCCGTACAGCCAACGGCCGCACCGGTTTGTTGCGGACAGGCGAAACTCTCGATGGCCTCAAACTCCTCCAGGTGGGCACGAATCGTGTCGTCATTGAGGAGAATGGTGTCCGACGGGAGTTGACCATCTTTTCCGGCTTAGGAAGCTCAACGTTGTTACCGAAAACGCAGGAGAAAAAACCGTGAAAGCACCTCATGTCCCTCCGTCTCTCCAACCGATGAAAACGTCACGCTCCAGACCTAACTCAACCTGGCCGCCGCCCCTCCATGCCATGCACCGGGGAATCGCGGTTCTATCCCTGGCTTGCTGGTTGGCTTCCAGTTCGGTGGGCCTGGCCCAGGATCCCGCTCCTCCAGCCCCCCCCGCTACCGCCGACGCCAGCGCTCTGGCGAGCGATGAGATCCAGCTGAGTTTTCAGGGCGCCAACGTCGATATGGTGGTCCAATGGCTCGCCAAGGTGACCGGCAAAAGTGTGATCAAGCATCCTCGCGCCCAATGTCAGGTCACGATTGTCAGCTCGAAGCCCATCAAAACCCGCGAAGCGCTCAACCTCCTCTACCGCGCCTTGTCTCTGGAAGGGTTCAACGTCATCGAATCCTCCAAATCCATTCTGATTGTGCCGGAAGGCCAAGAACCGAAGATGAATCCCGAACTCGTGGATCCCTCCAGCAAGAGCATTCCCGAAGGTCGCCAACGGCTCATCAAGATCTTCCCGCTGAAGCATCTCCAACCTGCCGAGATCAAAGAGAAGCTGAAGGTGGTGCTCTCCGAGAAGGCCATCGTGGATCTGGATGAGCGCGCCCAGCAATTAGTGGTCACTGATTACAACGATAACCTGCGCCTGGTGGCGGAGATGATTCAGGAACTCGATGTGGCCTCCGCATCGGAATCCATCATCGAAATCTACGCGCTCAAGTATGCCGAAGGGGATGAGATCGCCAATCTCCTAGGACTCATCTTGAACGCGCAAACCGGCGGCGGCTCCAGCAGTTCCCGAAGTTCCTCCGGCGGCAGTAGCCCGATGCCCATGCCGGTGCCCATGCCTGAATCGCAACCCGGCGGCGGTTCATCCGCGAAGCCGGCAGCGAACACGGCGTCGGGAGTCAAGATCTGGCCCGACAAGATCGCCAATCGCCTCATCATCACGACGCCCAAAAGCAAATGGGAGGAGATCAAAAAACTCATCGACCTGCTGGACACTCAGAAGCCTCAGGATGTGAGCGTGAGGGTGATCAACCTGAAGCATGTCAACGCCGGCGAGCTCATGAAAGAGATTGGGCCACTGTACCAGAAGATGAGTGGCAAATCGATGAAGGAAGTGATTGAGGTGGCCGCGAACGAGAAATCAAACTCGCTCATCGTGCTCGCGAGTGAGGTCAATTTCCAAAGCATCCAGAAGCTGATTCAATCGCTGGATACCGACGACGCGCAGGACAAGCAGATCAAGACCTTTGCGCTGAAGAATGCCGACGCCGAAGATGTCGCGAAGCAGCTGCAGGATCTGGTGGGAGAAAACAAGAACACCTCCCGATACTTCTACTTCTCCTATCCCTCGGATGGCAAGCAGGCCAAAAAGACCAGCGTGGTGGCCGATCGTCGACGCAATTCAGTCGTGGTCCAAGGCCCGCCGAGCGCCATGGAGGGGATCGAGCAAATGATCAAGGAACTCGATGAGCCGGTGGGCGATAACAGCCTGGCGCCAAAAATCATCCGTCTGAAGTATGTCAGCGCCGTCGACCTCGAGGAGGTGCTGAACGAACTCTTTCTGAAGAAGACGCAGGCCCGCACCTATTGGTTCTATGATGATGATCCGCCCGAAACCGCCAACCGGGATGTTGGACGCCTCTATGGCAAGGTTCGCATCACCAGTGAACCCTACTCCAATTCCCTCATCATCACGTCCAATTCCCCCGAGAACCTGGGGGCGGTCGAGGAGGTCATCAAGGATCTGGACGTGCCGTCGCAGGCGGGAGAGACGACCTTGCGCGTCCCGCTCAAATTTGCCGAGGCGATCAACATCGCCAGCAGCCTCAACATCCTTTTCGCCAAAGGCGGCTCCCCGCCCTTGCGTCAGGTTCCGCAGCAAGGCAACCAGGGCGACAACCGCAACCAGCAACAGCAAAACAACAACTCACAGGGCAACTTCATTCTCGAGAAGGAAACCAAGGAGGATGCTTACTTCCCGTGGCTGGGCGGACAGGCCGAGAACACTCGATCAGGGGATGGCCGTACCAACCCGCGCCAGGTGAGCGACTTGGTGGGACGAGTGCGGGTCGTGCCGGACCGCCGCTCCAACTCTCTATTGGTGACCGCCAACATGCACTTCTTTCCCCAAGTCATGAAGCTGATCAATGACATGGACGCTCCCACGGCCCAGGTGCTGATCGAGGCGCGGATCATCGAGGTCTCTTCGGACTTCCGGGATAAGATGGGGGTCCGCTGGTCGGCCGACGGTGAGAATGCCTTCAGCGCCGAGGACAAGGACGGCGCCCTGCTCGCCGGCGGAACAAAGGGCAGTGCCGCCGGAAGTCCGGCGGTGCTGGGCAGCTTCCGCAAGATTTTTACGGGCAGCAGCGGGTCCGGCTCGCTCAAGAGCGGCGTTCTGGATGCCAGCATGAACCTGGACGTCCTGGTTCAGTTCCTGCGTAAAAACACGGATGCCACCGTGATGGCCGAACCCCAGCTGAACATTGCCGACAACGAACTCGGCAAACTCTTCGTGGGTGCTCAAGTGCCGTTTATTTCCGGCAGCCTCAACACGGATGTGGGAGGTCGCAACGACACGTTCCAATATAAGGATGTGGGTGTCATTCTCGAGGTCACTCCCCACATCAACAGCAGCGAGGAAGTTGCATTGAAGGTGCGCGTCGAGTCGTCGAGCATTCGCAATGGCGAAACCCTGTTCGGAGGGGCGATTCTCGACACCCGTAATTTCCGAACCGACCTCATGATGAAGAGTGGAGAAACCTTGGTGCTGGGTGGGATCATCCAGAAGGAGAACCAAAACGTGATTCGCAAGGTGCCGGTCCTGGGCAGCATCCCGGGCCTGGGCTGGGCCTTTAAGAAGAAGGACAAAGTCACCCGCGAGGTTGAACTGATGGTGTTCTTGCGTCCCGTGGTCACGCGAACTCCTGAGCAAGCCCGCCAGCTACTCCTGGAAGTGGAGAAGAAGACCCCTCGGATCAACCAAGCCAACGAGCCCGAACAACCCGACGACTCGAAGAAGAAAAAGAAGTAATTCCGGGTATAGAGTTCCTGCTTCAGCAGGTCAGGCGCGCAATCTCACTTCGGAGCCCCTTCCGCCTGAAGGCGGAACTACGTACCTAGGACCGAGCCTTCGGAGTATGGAGTTCCTGCTTCAGCAGGTCGGGCGTGCCATCTCACTTCGAAGCCGCCTCCGCCTGAAGGCGGAACTACGTACCTAGGACCGAGCCTTCGGAGTATGGAGTTCCTGCTTCAGCAGGTCAGGCGTGCAATCTCACTTCGGAGCCCCCTCCGCCTGAAGGCGGAACTACGTACCTACGACCGAGCCTTCGGAGTATGGAGTTCCTGCTTCAGCAGGTCAGGCGCGCAATCTCACTTCGGTGCCGCCTCCGCCTCTCGATGAACCAAGCCTCGTCACCTCGTCTCCTACAATCGGAACTGGGATTCAGAACAACAGTAGCCTCCGTCTCCCCGCACGCAGTGCCCTCTAGCAGCGAACACCGGCTGCATCAGGGCCGTTCCTGTTTCCGCACTCACACCAGCCAAGGACCTGGTGCAGCTGCTGTTCGCTGCTAGACCGCCAAATGCCCCAAGGCTAATAGTCCGTAGAAGGTGTATTCCGTATCCAACGTGTCCTCGGTCCAATTGCCGTGGAAGCTGCCCTCGTTGGTCCACAAAGTGTCGATGTAATCCAAACATCGCTCCTGGATGCCATCGGTAGATCGTTCCAAACCCGACAGCGCATGCAACGCCGTCGCCGTGGAAAGGAGATCCGGAATAGGAGCCATGGGCATCGCCAAAAACCCCCCGCTCGAATGAACGCGGTCCAGCAGCCACTGCCCTACGTCGCGGTTGATGGGCATTCGCAGCTGACGCAGGACCGCGACCGCCGCAGCTGTCGCGTTGGTCGACCCCATATCCATCGCCCTGGAGCCAGCCGCCAGAGGCAAGCGCTCGTTGGTCCACGCCCCATCACGAGTCTCCAGCCACTTGAAGGATTGGACCAAGGCCATCGGCTCAGGAATGGGTTCCTTCAAATCCTGGTAGGCTCCCACCGCCAGGAACGCGGCATAAGCGGTGCCCGCTGAGTTACCTGCTACGGGATGGAACCCGCCGTCTGGGGTACGATGCGAACTCAAACGATCGAGCGCCAGCTGACGCACGGACGGGGGAATTGGAGCGCTCGGATTCACATGAGCAACCACCGACCAGCCGCGAATCAAACAACAGAGATGAACAAAATCCAGATTCTCCCCGCTGCCGAATCCCATCAAATAGTGCTCGGTCAGACGCCAATCGATGTCCGATCGAAGGCTCAGCAGGCTGTCCAGTCCGAACACGGTGTAGTAAAGATCGCTCTTCCCCGTCCGATCCGCAAAGCCCCCATCGTCGTTTCGCTGACGCGACAGAAAGCGCCTGACCAAAGCAACCGAGTCGCCAAGCAGTGGTTCTGCCAGACGGGCAACCTGTAACATTTCCAATCTCAAACTCATGATCTCAAGGAGTTCGCCACGCGACCTGCCGCTGACGAAAGCGATTCCAATCCTCCTCGGTATCGATGTCCGGGAGGAGCCTCAGCAATCGAGTCTGAAGCCCACGAACCTGAGCTCGCACTAGTGTTTCCTGACAGACGCGATCTGTCCCCCAGTCCTGATTATCGAACAGCTCTGGATGAGGATCCGTCAAGCCGATCAGCCAATATCCGCCATCCTCCGAAGGACCCACCACGACATCCTCCTGCCGCAGCGCCAAAAAGGCCTCCCGCACATCCGATTCGCTCAACTCCGGGGTGTCAGTTCCGATCACCACCACTCGTTCAGCGCCCATCTGGAAGCAATCGTCGAATGCCGCGTTCAAGCGGTCTCCTAAGCTTCCCGGCCCCTGCGGGGTCGTCCGCCACGATGGACGCTTCTTCCAAGCGGCCACCTCCCCCGCTGCGTCATCGGGCGTAAACCTCAACTCAACATGCTCCATCGCCTGGAGCTGTCGGAAAACCGTGTCCGCCAGATACCGGTAATGGCGACACGCGGTCTCGCTCCCGACCGACGCCGCCAATCGGGTCTTCACAAAACCCGGACGCGGTGCCTTGCAGAAAATAATGAGATGCTCAACCATGTCACAAGCTCCTTAGGCTCCGGCATCAAAGATCCGACAGAAGCCAGAGGGAGTCTGTTCCTACCCAACTGCAACAGCAGGTCCAGTGGCAAGCACGATTCCTCGTTGAAATCATAATGTCCTCTTAATCAACGATGGGGTAGGGTGTTGCCATGGTGTGCCGAACGACATCGGATCAGCGTCATACGCCGCGGAAGCAGGGGGTCGTAAAGACCCTCACACACCTGATTTCGAAGGGGTTGCAGAGCCTCGCTCCCCTCCTATTGGGGTTGTCGACGCTTGGATTCGCCCCCCCCTCCCAGCCAACGGCCGGGGCTTCCGGCTACCGCGAGGATCGAATCTTGATCCAGCCCAAGTCGGCAGCCACACAGGACTCTTTGGCCCGCTTTCACCGAACCAAAGGCAGTCGGCGCGTCCGACACTTTCAAAGACTTTCCGGTATAGAAGTGATCGAGGTGCCCCGGGGGACTCAGGTGCACCAACTGGTCGACGCCTATCGGCGCAGCGGCCTCGTCGAGGTGGTCGAACCAGACTATTTTGTGGAATCGACCGCGGCCCCTACCGATCCCAACTTCCGGAACGGTGCGCTTTGGTATCTCAACCAGCTTGACGGCCAAGGCAATTGGAGAGGGCCCGATATCCAGGCTCCGCTGGCTTGGGACACCAAAACCAACGCGGATGACATCGTCGTGGCCCTCATCGATACCGGAGCACGGCTCACTCATGAGGATCTGACAGCCAACCTCTGGATTAATCCGGCCGAGGTCGCGGGCAACGGCATCGACGACGACGGAAACGGGGTCGTTGATGATGTTCACGGCATCGATACCGCCAATCAAACCGGCAACCCGTTTGATGTCACCGGGCATGGAACCCGCGTCGCCGGGGTCCTCGGTGGCGTGGGCAACAACGGCCTCGGGGGTGTCGGCGTGGCCTGGAGGGTCAAAATGATGATCTGCCGCTACGCTAGTGACAATGGACAGGGCACGTTCTCCGACATCCTGGAATGCTTCGACTACGCCCGAGCCAAAGGTGCCCGCATCATCAACGCAAGCTTCGGATCGACCAACACCTCCGCCTTGCTGCTCAGCGCAGTGAACGCCTGCCGCTCGGCGGGCATCATCGTCGTGGCCGGTGCGGGGAACAACGGGATCAACAACGACACCACTCCCTTTTATCCAGCCAGCTATACACTGGACAACATCGTGTCAGTGGCCGCGACAACCAGGAGTGATGAACTGGCGGGCTATTCCAACTTCGGGGCAAAATCCGTCGACCTCGCCGCTCCCGGTACCGATATTCTCTCCGCGGGTGCCGGGTCCGACACTCAATATCTCTTCGACAGTGGAACTTCCTACTCGACCGCGATCGCCAGCGGTTCGCTCGCGCTGCTCTGGGCCCGCTTTCCCAACGAGAGCTATACCCAGATCATTCAGCGCCTCCTGTCCAGCGTCGACCCCCTGCCCGGATTGTCCAATAAATGCGTCACCGGCGGCCGGCTCAACTTGGCCAAAGCCCTCGGCCCCTCGCTCGTGGCAGACTTTAACGTGGCTCAGAGCGCAGCCGCCACCCCGTTGATCCAAGTCTTCAGCGACAACTCCTATGGCAACATCGTCGCGCGTCAATGGGACTTCGGGGATAACGGTTCTTCGACCGAGGCGAGCCCGACGCACCTGTTTCCTGCCTTCGGTGACTACTTAGTGCGCCTGACCCTGACCAACTCTTTGGGAAAAACCGCGCAGATACAGAAGGTTGTCGCGGTCAGCCCCGCCTATGCGCCGTCCGCCGCCGCCTATGTTTGGCTGACTCCCAGCAGCCGCACCGTGTTGAGCCTTTCCAACGATGGCGTCTCAGCCGCACAAACGATCCCCTTCCCCTTCGTTTACTATGGAACCACCCGGACTCAACTGTTCGTCGGAGCTAATGGACTACTGGGCTTCACCGCGACAGGAGTCTCGCAAGCCGCCAACACCGACCTACCAAACCCAGCTGCACCCAACGACTTCCTCAGTCCGTTTTGGAGCGATCTTGTCCCGTCCGCCAACACCACCATCAGCGTGGGCATCGCCGGATCCAGTCCGAACCGCAACCTGGTCGTCACCTGGAGCAGAATATCGTTGCCCGCCCCGCAGACCGCCACCGTCAACTTTCAAGTGGTCCTCAACGAGTCGACCGGACAGATTCTCTTCAACTATCAGGAGGTGGCTGCATCCTCAAGGAACGCCAACGCCGCCGGAAAACGGGCGACCATCGGATTAGAGGGTCCTCAGGGCACCGCAGCCTCGCGCTTCTCGTATCTGGGTTCGGTGCCCCTGACGAATAGCCAATCGATCCGCTGGACACCACCAACGAGCTGGCCGCGGCCCGCCGAGCCTCAAGTGATCCCATCCGCGGTGCTGGCTTCTTCGGGTAAACAGGGCGGCCCGTTCACGCCCAGCGGCCAATTCCTCGTGCTGACCAACTCAGGTGGATCCGCCTCGAGTTGGGAGGCCGAATCCACTGTGGATTGGCTAACGGTGTACCCCCTCTGCGGAACCCTGCTGCCGCAGCAAGGAATTCGTCTGGATCTGACCCTGACCTCGGAAGCCCCGCTGCTTGTCCCCGGAGGCTATCGAGGGGAAATTCGCATCAACGGTGGCTCCCTGACGCTCCGCTACGAATTGAGTGTCTATGGAATCATCCAACTGCTTTCGCCCTCGCCGGTAACCAGCGGATCGTTCTCGTTTCAAATGCACGGCGATCCCGTGAGTCGATATGTGCTGGAGGCCACGACCAACTTCCAAACGTGGATTCCGGTCAGCACGAATCAGACGGATGTCACAGGAACTCTGACCTTCAGCCACCCCGTCACTGGGGAGTTTCCTTTTCGCTTCTTCCGAGCCACGCGCCTCGATTCGACAACAGCGCCCTAAAACGACAGCTTTTCGGCATTCCCCGGAGGGGGATCCCAGCTACGCTGGGGAGACCAAAGCGGCAGAGGTCTGCCGCACTCCATATGTCTCCCATTCCCCGCGAAGCATTTGGAGTTGACCGTGAAGCGGTCCGATGAGGTTTATAGTTCAATCAGGTCTTTTCGCGATCCAGTCGACAGGCTGGGCATTGCCAAAGTTTCTCACTTCGTCACCAGGGCCCGAACCCGCAGGGTTCAAAGAGATTTAGCCGGGGGTGCTCGCACCCCCGGAACTGTTAAAAGTACAGAGCATCGCGCAGCGATGCCACCGGCTGCTCACGCTCGAGGCGCCGACTGAGGGAAACTAGTGAGTTCGTCAGTTCATTGGCCGACGGGTGGCACGCCTTTCAGGGTGCTGTTCGAGGGGGCCGGGCGACCGGGAGTGTCGCTGCGCTCCACGCGCCGGCTAGTCTCTGTGAACCCTGCGGGTTCTGGGCCGCGAATTCAGCTAGTCCCAATTGTTGGAGCAAATCCCCCCCCTCAGATAAACTGCAGCTTCGGCGTTGGCCCTTCCGTATCCCACCCGCGCGGAGGCCGGCTATTCACCGCGCCGATATCCTTAATCGTCAACTGACGACCCAGAGTCTTGGCCGTCTTCACCTCCACCTGGGAGGGATCGCAGGTCTGCTGATTGATCTTCTGGTGCGGCACCGGTTTGTAGCGGATGTAGAGCTGCGCCGGAGTTCCCTCCTCGAAATAGAGAATTTTGGACTTGGGCGGAATACAGAAATACTCCTTGTTCAAAATGGTTCCCCCAAACGTAAACCGCTTGAGATAGCTCGCGTCACGATCGGTATAGACCAACGTGTAAACTCGATCGCGATCCGGAATCCCGCAGTAATAGAGATCGGGGCCTACAAAGAGCTTCTCCTGAAGTTCGACCACTTTGTAGTGACCGTCCTTGAACACCATCAGCAGGCGATCAAACTTGGTGCACTCCAACTTGAACTCATCGCCGGAGACCTTGTAGCCGACATAACCGGTTTCTCGATCATAGGCCACCTTGAAGGCTTTGAACGCCACTTCGCGGGCGTCGATCTCATCGTGCCGGCTGGACTTCGTGAGACGCGGATACATCGGGCCGTACTTATCAATCAAGGCTTGCAGATGACCGATCGCATACTTCGGAATGTTTTTGAGATGCTTCTGAGTCTCGGTGAGCTCAGCTTTGACTCGGTCCATCTCCTCGCGATGCTTATTGATGTCGAAGAGTGAGATGCGGCGAATGCGCACCTCGAGCAGCATTTGCAGGTCATCGCTGTTCAGATCGCGCATCAGCTCCTTCCGGAACGGTTTGAACCCTTCCAGAATCGCTTCATGCACCGACTCGTGGGTCTTGCACTGCTCGATCTTTTTGTAGATGCGGTTCTCCACGAAGATGCGAACCAGGGTCCGAACATGCATCTCTTGAAGCAGCTTACGCTCCTTCAACTCCAACTCGCGCTTCAAGGTATCCAGCAGCTGTGCGCAGTTCTCGCGCAGCACCTCGGACACCGTCATCTCTACCGGCCGATTGTTCTTAATGACAATGATCCGGCTCGAGATGGTGACTTCGCAGTCGGTAAAGGCATACAAGGCATCCACCAACTGATCGGCGGTGACCCCCGCGTGCGATCGCACTTCAATCTCCACGTCTTCCGAGGTGAAGTTATTGATGCTCTTAACTTTGATCTTCCCCTTGCGAGCCGCGTCCTCAATGGACGCAATCAACGATTCCGTGGTCGTGCCTGGAGGAATCTCCTTGATCGCGACCGTCGAGTCATCCTTGGTTTTGATCTTGGCCCGCACCGTGATCGAGCCAGCGCCGTCCTTGTAATCCCGCGCATCCATCAGGCCACCCGTCGGAAAGTCAGGCAGGACTTTGAACGATTCCTTCTTGAGGATGGCGATCAACGCCTCGAGTAACTCCGGGAAATTGTGCGGAAGAATTTTGCAGGACAACCCGACCGCAATGCCTTCAGTCCCGAGCATCAGCAAGACCGGCAGCTTCGACGGCAAGGACACCGGCTCCTTGTTACGTCCGTCGTAGCTCGGCACAAACTCCGTGAGTTCGTCGTTGAACAGTTCGGTTCGCGCCAGCTCCGTCAGCCGGCATTCAATATATCGAGCGGCGGCCGCGGGGTCGCCCGTGTAGATATTTCCGAAGTTCCCCTGCCCTTCGATCAGGTAGCGCTTGTTGGTCAGAACGACCAAGGCGTCCGAGATCGCCGCTTCACCATGGGGATGATACTGCGCGCAATGCCCGGAGATGGTGGCCACCTTGATGAATCGGCCATCGTCCTTTTCGTGAAGCGACCACAGGATGCGCCGCTGCACCGGCTTCAACCCATCACTCAGGTTGGGAATGGCCCGGTCACGAATGACGTAGGAGGCATACTGCAGAAAGCTGGTGTCCACCCGACGGTGGAACGGCAGGTCGATCTTCCCGGGTTCAAAGGGGACAATCGCCAACTCCGCCGCAGCGGCCGCCTCGGCCACAATTTCGGCGGGCGCTTCAGCACCGTTCTTCTTCGCGTTTTTTTCGTTCGGATCGTTCTTCTCGTTACTCATCGTGGGAAATAGTCGTAAACGTTCTCTCGTTTAGGGTTCAGCGGATGCAGGCCAGCCTCAGTCTTCGACGGGCACAATCAGGTTGCCCATGATGTAGTCCTTGCGCTCCGGAGTATTCTTACCCATGTAGAAGCCAAGAATACTGGCCACATCGGTCTTCGGCGCGTGCTCCACCTGGCTCAGGCGCATTTCCTTTCCGATGAACTGCTTGAATTCCGATGGCGAAATTTCTCCCAACCCTTTGAATCGGGTGATCTCCGCGCTCTTACCCATGCTCTTGGAAACCTCGTCGCGTTCGGCCTCGCTATAGCAATAGACGGTGCGATCTTTGTTGCGCACCCGGAACAGGGGCGTCTCGAGCACGAACAGATGACCTCCGTGGATCAGCGGCTCGAAAAACTTAAAAAAGTAGGTGATGAGCAGATTGCGGATGTGCAGGCCGTCAACGTCGGCGTCGGTCGCCAGAATCACCTTTTCATAACGCAGATTCTCGATGTTGTCCTCGATATCGAGACTCCGCATCAGGTTATACATCTCATCGTTCTTGTACACGATGTCGCGCTTGAGATCCCAGACGTTCAGCGGCTTGCCCTTCAGAATGAAGATGGCCTGAGTGGTGACATCGCGGCAGCTCACGATTGATCCGGCAGCGGACTGTCCTTCGGTCAGAAAGACCATGGAGCCCTTGCCCTTGCCCTTGGCTTTGTCGTAGTGCGATTTGCAGTCCCGCAGCTGGGGGATGCGCAGCGTGATCGCCTTCGCGCGTTCCCGAGCCATCTTTTTGACGTCCTGGAGTTCCTTGCGCAGCTGCTGAGTGTCCTGCGCCTTGGCAATAATCTTCTCGGCAATGTCCTTGTTTCGATTGAAGAAATGCAGCAACTCCTCGCGCACCTGATTCACCAGGTCCGTGCGAATCTCGGTGTTGCCGAGTTTGTTCTTGGTCTGCGATTCGAAAACGGGGTCTTTGAGGCGAATGGCTACCGCGCCCACGATGCATTCCCGAACGTCATCACCCTCGAATTTACCCTTCGAATATTCGTTCACGGCCTTGAGCAAGCCTTCACGAAACGCGCTGAGATGCGTGCCTCCGTCCGACGTGTACTGCCCGTTGACGAAGGAGAAGAACGTTTCACCGTAGCGGCTGTTGGTATGGGTGAAACAGAATTCGAGAGTCTTGCTGGTGTAGTGGAGCGGCGCGTAGATCGGCTCACTGTGATCCGCGGCCAGGTCCTCCATCACGAGATCGAGAAGTCCGTGACGGGATTGGAACGTCTTGCCGTTGAAGTGCAGTCGCAGCCCCGTGTTGAGGTAGCTGTAGTGGCGAAGCCGACGTTCGATGTATTCGACCTTGAATTCGGAGTCCTTGAAGATGGTGGGATCGGGTTCGAAACGGATGTAGGTGCCATCGGGATCGGTGGTCTTGCCCTTCTTTTCCCCCTTCAATTTGCCTTGCTTGAACGAGGCTTCAACGAAATCGCCGCCCCGATGGCTGCGGACGAAGAAGTCCTTCGACAGCGCATTGACCGCCTTGGTGCCGACGCCGTTGAGGCCGACGCTAAATTGGAACACCTCGTCGTTGTATTTGGCCCCTGTATTGATTTGGGACACGCACTCAATGACCTTGCCGAGGGGAATGCCGCGCCCGAAGTCGCGAACCTCGACCACACCGCCTTCGACCTTGATCTGGACCTCTTTACCGAAGCCCATGATGAACTCGTCGATGGTATTATCGATCACCTCCTTGACCAGGATGTAACATCCGTCGTCATAGTGAGATCCGTTGCCGATGCGACCGATATACATGCCGGTTCGCAGGCGGATATGTTCCAGCGATGAAAGCGTCTTGATCTTGCTTTCGTCGTAATTGTGCTTTTTGACATCTGCCATACTGAAAGACCCCACATATGGGGGTTTCTGGCGAGATTGCCAACAAGGAAATGTGGAATGCGCTTACGAAGTGAAGAACTTCGGGTTTCCAGCCCCTGTAGCGTCGATTCCGCCCCCCATGGGCCGACACGACCCACACAACATTGTAGCGTCGTTCGTCTCGGACGATCCCTCAGCGTTTCTCTCCCTCTACACCCGACGGGCCGCCTCGGCCCACACTACAACTGTGGCGTCGTCCGTCCCCGGACGATTCCCCCGTCCCCCGAGCCGAGCGGGTAAATCACCTGTCCCAACGCCTCGAGAATGCGAAAAACGGGAATAGGTAGGGAAAGAATGAAATGAAGTGATGAAAACCAGTTGACGACCAGGGTGTTCCTGCGTACTTTCTGCGGCTCGCGCAAGCGACTGTGTTCCAGAGTAGCTCAATGGTAGAGCACGCGGCTGTTAACCGTGTGGTTGTAGGTTCGAGCCCTACCTCTGGAGCCATATTTATTGGGGAAAATGAGGCTTCCCAAGCTTACCGCACAGATCCCGCACAGAATTCGGGCGATTCCGCACCGAAGAGCGTGAAATTCCCCAAGACCATCCGGCATCGCAAGTCCGAGGTCGTCATCTACGGCAAGCGCCCCTCCTATCCTTTTTACCGAATCTGCTGGAAGTCAGGTGGAAAGCGCCAAATGCGATCCCTCGGCACCTATTCGGAAGCCCTAGCGGAAGCTGAGAAGAAGGTTCGAGAACTCAGCGCCGGGGATCAAACCCTCTCCTTAACAGCCAAGGAAGCCTCGGACGCCCTGGCTATCCGCGATGCCTTGGATACCTTCCGAAAGCAAACAGGCCAGTCCATTAGCCCTATCCAGGCGGTTGCCGGATACCTGGAAGCCGCCCGGAAGCTGGACGGCCGGAGCCTTGGCGATGTCGTGGACACCTACCTCAGCACTCTTGCCATAGTCCGCACCAAGGACCTTGGCGAGGCGGTGGAGGAATTCCTGGCTTTAAGAGCCCCCAAAGCTGAGGCAGTAGAGGGAAAGCGTTCCGCCTTGAATCCGAAGTATGTGGCCAACGTTGAGAGCTGGCTCAGGCAGTTCTCCACGACGTTCAGCGGCCATAAGCTCGAGGATCTATCCAAGGACCTTCTCAACCGGTTTTTCAAAGCGTTCAAGGAGCTATCCGTCAAGTCGAGGAATGACCGCCGAATCACTCTCCGACTGTTCTTCAAATGGTGCGTCCGGAACGATTACCTCCCGGCGACCCATCGGCTCAACGAGGCCGACGCCATGATGATTGAGGCGAAGGAAGAGGGAGTCATCGACTTCTACCGTCCGGGGGAACTCCACAAGCTCTTGAAAGGGTCATCCGGTGCCATGCGAGCGGTTATCGCGATCCAGGCCTTGGCTGGCCTCCGTCTGGAAGAAGCTCTCCGCCTCGACTGGAGTGACGTATTCAAGGTTGAGGGCCACATCGAAATTTCGAGCGCAAAGTCTAAGACTCGCTCGCGAAGGTTGGCAGAGATCGGCCCTGCCCTCGCGGCTTGGCTCGAGCCACATAAGGAGTCGACCGGCAAAGTTGCGAATCAGTGGGAAACTCCCAACGGTTACGTGCAAGCCTTCATTGCCCTCCGCAAGAAGTTGAAAGTGCCATCACGCAAGAACGGGCTTCGGCATGGCTTCGTCACCTTCCACTACGCCCTACATCAGAACGAAAACATGACCGCTGCCTTGGCGGGGCACTCCCCAACAATGCTTCACGGCCACTACCGAGGCCTCGCAACGAAAGCCGAGGCGGAAAAGTGGTTCAGCGTGGAGCCGACAAAACAATGAAAAGAAACACAAGGGGATCGGCTACCGGAATGAACTACTCGGAATCAGAAAAGGCCGAGCGGAGGATGCTCATCAAACTTCGGGAAGCTGATTTCTTTACCCAACGTGATAGTTTAGTAGAGCAGATCAAAAGCCTCGCTCCCACTCAGTTCTTTAAGGACACCCAAAAGAAATGGGAAAAAGCCATAAAGGCTAAAGACAGGGTGACTGAGGAGATCACGTCGAGTGTAAGTCTCAAGCCATTGTCCGGGAAGGAACAGTTCCTCCTAGCAATGCAGGTTGATCTTTTGCGTAAGGAGATAACCCGCCTCAGAGAATTGTATGAGGTTTCCCCACTTCCCGAGGAGAGGATGGCGGAAGAGGAACTCGATCCCGTCCAACGAGAGAAGCTTAACAAGATCGCTGAGAAAAAAAGGGCGTCCCTTACCCCAGAAGCAAAGGTCTATGCGATGATGGCTGAACTTGCTAAGTCGCTTCCCAACCAACCGAAAGCTGGCTCTAAATCGCTCCAGGACCAAACGCCAGACAAACCTCGTTTTTCTGAATGGGGAAAAATGAACCTTGAGATGTCGGTTTATGACCTGTCCGAAGGAACAGGGGTCGCCCGAAAGACCCTTCAGCGCTTCCTAAAGCGCAAGAAGCTCAAGAGGCTCCGGAAGGTTGGCCAGCTGTCAATTTACGGCACCGATACCGCGATTGCTGTCGCTCGGGAATGGCTGAGTAACAAGCGATGGTACCGCACTCTTGATGGGCAGAAATTCGGCTTACTCGAATTTCTTTACCAGATAGAGAAATTCAATAGTGAACTATTCCCCAGAGTTGTGAACGCGTTCCTGAAGATATCTGCGGAGGTAGACAATAGGGATGTCGATTTCCGATCGTCCTGGCTTACGATCGTGGAAAACTACAAGACCCGACAACGGACGTATAGTCAGTGGAATTCCCTCATCTAGCTTGGCGGTTGCCTGCATCTGGCAACAATTGAGATAGCGACTTTCGAAGTTGATCAGTGCAGGTTCGTTCATGTTTTCGTCATTTCTCTCCCCTTCCCCGTCCCAACAATAGGGACTTTCCCCCTCTTCTTCCTCCTCAGCTTTGCGCCAGGAGATTGATACATGCCATCGGTTAGGTGCGCCCAGCGCAATAACGCTGCTGGACGCATCAAAACTAATGATAATTCCGGCAAACGAAACGCAGACCCAAGAAGACAGATTCTCCGACATCATCGATCAAAAAGAACTCCTGAGACGCTACCCTGTGTCCGCTAGGACAATTCAAAATCAGGTTAGCAAAGGCCTAATCCCGAGCATACAACTGCCGGGGAGTCGCCGACGCCTATACTCCTGGAGTGCCGTCCAAAGAGCCCTCCAGCGCCATCAGAAAGGCGGCATCTAATGGATGCATTTAAATCGCAAGCCATTGTATTGTTAAGCGAATCCACTGAGACCAATACCACCGATGAGGCATCGAATGGGCTACCCACTTCTTACCTTGCCGAATTCCATTGTGACGGCTTCACCTTTCGCCAACTAGCCCGGGAGGGGATGGTTGCCATCTTTGAAAAATCTCGGTCGCCCGAAAGCGTGAAGCGCTTCGAGTTGGTAGAGCTTCAAGTTCTCCCAGCTCAAAAGCTATTCGGGAAGAATTACCCTGCCCGGGAGAGTTACCCTCGATCGGAGCGATGGGGGGAGCATGGACTGACATTCCTCGACCTTGCTTCAGCCCAAGAAGCTATGCGCCGGGTGTTGGGTGCTCCGCCTAAAACCTCAAATTCATCCCTACGTATTCGCTACGACGCGTCGGAAAGCCTGGAGAGGGTCAAGACAGCGGAAGTGAGGGGTGAGCGCTCCCACGGAAGGACGTTAGAATAAAAAGCCCGCTTTGCTTTCGCTCGGCGGGGGGAGAGTTGATCTAGACACTCATCTCACTAACTCGTTCCGACATTGAAGGCAAGCGCACAAGCGCCATGAAAGACCTTCCACCCTATCGCAAGCGGCGAAACTCTGCTCGCCAACAACGTCGCCCCATTGATGTCGATGAATGCCTTGCGCGGTTTCATTCCTCCTTGGCAATTGCATTCCGTCGACTTCGGAGGGAGTCGAAATGAGTTTCTTTTCACTTCAAAGATCCCACTTGGAACAGATTCGAAATGAACTCAAGCGGGACCGTACTTCGACTCTATCAGTTTGGATGGCATTGTGTGATGTCGCCAACACTGAAGGGCCACAGTTTGAGAAACCTCAGTCTAGCCTGGCGACTCTTGCTGCCGTTTCGACCCGTACCCTTCAGCGCTCCCTATCCCATCTCGAGAAACTGGAAATGGTCATCCGGAGCCCAACAAAGAATCGGCTTGGAGGCACCGGGGAGTGCCGATATTCACTCCCCCCCCTACGACAGGCTGTCGCTAGCCCTACGACACCATGTCGCAGCACTAGTAAAGGTAATACATATAGAGGAGGACCAATATCAACAGCGGATAGGATAAGCTTAGAACAAGAGTTGAAAGCTCTCCCCGGTCGAATCCGGGAACTAGAAGCCGACCTCGACTATTCACCAGAGCAAGCACCCGCCACGCGCCAGAAGATTAGAGAACTGAAGGAGCGACAAGCAGAACTGCGCGAGCGTTTAGGAGGGGTGTCATGAGTAGATCCGACGTTCCTCTTCAGAGCCCTACCGACGAACAGGGCTGTTTGGGATGCGCTTTGATGGATTCCAATTTGATTTCAAAGCTTAGGTTGGATCTATTCCACGACATTCGGCATCAAGCATTGGTTACCATCCTTCGGACGATGATGGAGGAAGGTCACCAAATCGACACCGTGACGGTTTCAGCCTTTGTGGAAAGGACGGCCCAGGCTCCAGACGTAGGGGGGCTTCCCTATCTGAACACCTTGCCGGATACAGCAGGGTCTAGCGCTCAGTTCGACTACTTCTTGCAAGGTCTAGAGGACTTCGCATTGAGGAGGGCAGTTGCTTCAGAGACGGAGACTATCAAGGCGTCGATAAATGATCTATCGACCCCCGCTCTCCAAGTTCTTGACGCGGCGGAAAGTAGAATCCTCAGCTTGCGGCCCAAAGGTGGAAATAGGCGCAAGACACGGGGCGAATTGATGGCCGATATAACAAATGACCTAGAGGAAGCGGCGAGAAATCCCGGGCAGATCCAAGGACTCCCTACCGGCTTTCACCAACTGGATCAAATGCTCTGGGGTTTGAAACCTGGGCAGCTTGTCGTTGTAGGGGGACGCCCGGGCCATGGTAAATCGGCTCTCATGCTGCAAATCGCCCACAATGCTGCTGCTGCCGGTCATCCGGTGGCTTACATATCGCTCGAAATGGGGGCTAAGGAATTGATGTTTCGGCTTCAATGTTCCTGTTCTGAAGTGCCGTCCGAAATCGCTAATAAAGGAGCAATGGGACCTGAAGAAGAGGGGCGGTTTCTAAAGGCCACAACGGATCTTTGCCGCGTTCCTATCCACTTCGAGGACGGAGACGTTCACACCCTGGACCGAATCAAGCCCGTCGCTAGACAAATGCTCAAAGAGGAAGGGGTTAAACTAATCGTTATCGACTATTTGCAACTCATCCAGTCCAGCAATAAGAGAGCGTCACGCTACGAAGGAATCACAGAAGTAAGTGGATCGCTTAAACAGCTCGCCCGGGGTTTAGGCGTGCCGATTATCATTGGTAGTCAGTTCTCCCGAGACGTTGAGAAGGAGGGGCGGAGGCCTCAGCTTAGTGACCTGCGCGACTCTGGAAGTATCGAACAGGATGCAGACATCGTTTTGTTGCTGCATCAAAAGCCCGAGCAAGGGACCGAAGCCGGTGTTCCTACGGAGCTTCTCATCGGGAAGAATCGAGGCGGGAAAGTTGGCAAGGTTCCCCTATTCTTTCAAAGGAGCCTTACGAAGTTCCGAGAAGCTTGAACCCTAATGTCCGAAATTGAGGGGGACGTATCGGGCTAGGACGCGTTTTTAATGCTCCCGAGGGTGAGGACAGCGGACCTTGAATCAAAACGCCTTGGCGGAAGTACACTGGCGGAAGGATGCAATCCAGGAAGGAACGGGGTTAGCCTCAAGACGGAGATTGAGCAACTTCCCCGGGCGCAGCTGATACTTTGCTTTTAGCCTTGGACGAGTAATTCCTCGCCATCCTAAAGGCTTTCCACTGGCTCAGCTCAGCGAATGATGGAGATTTGCCTTTCATAGTCAGTTGCTCCCATTGATGGGTTGCCCAAACGAATTCCTTCATCCACCTGGGGAGTCCTCTAGTGCGCGGGGCAGTGGCGAACATCCGCTTTTCAGCCTTACGCTCTTGAGGGGCTTTGCTCTTACGGTATCTCCGAAGTTGCTCTGGTTGGGGGGGCCAGCCATGAGCCTTGGCTTTCTCCCTTTTAAGCGCCCAACGTTCCCACAAATCTGGATGCTGAGCCTTTAGAGCGAGATAATCCCCCCACGATAGTTTGCACTTAGTTGCAGCTCGTTGCTCCGTGTTCCGGTCGATGGGTTGATCCATCGGGGTTTGCCTATACAGGTGCCAACAAAGGAGTGAGGCGGACCCCGAAAACCGGGCCAGGGGTTAAGCTATGATTGTGGCTGAAGGGTGTGGGTGTTAAACCCAAACCACAGCGACACATAATGAAAGCCAAACGGAAAAGACACGAACCCGAATTCAAGGCCCGCGTA
>JAEUHE010000255.1 GCA_016793885.1 Verrucomicrobiales bacterium | reverse complement strand
GCATTCGAGCCGTTCGATCCGGCCGGGCGCGAACGGATCCGCAAGCGCATCAAGCCGCTCTTCGAGGCCGTCAAGAAAAAGTACGACAGCCTCTTCAAGGGCAACGAAGAAATCACCCTGTCCGACCGCGCCCTGGCCTTCATCGTCTCCGAACTGGCCCGCTATGACTTTGGCCGCACCGACGTCGATGCCAAAGGCACGGCTTACCAGGAGATCGTGGGCACCAACCTGCGCGGTGATCGCGGCCAGTACTTCACCCCGCGTGGCGCCATCCGACTCGTCGTGCAGATGCTCGCACCGCAAGAGCATGAGCGGGTACTGGATTCGTCATGTGGTACGGGGGGCTTTCTCGTCGAGACCTTGAACTACATGAACAAGGTGTTCCACGACGAGTGGCAGATCAAGTCCGGTGAGGAAGATACGGAGGAGTTCATCTCCATCCGTGACCGTCTCGCCAACTACGCGGCCAAGAACCTGTTCGGTGCCGACTTCGACCCCTTCCTGGTGCGTGCTGCACAGATGAACGTGATGATGGCCGGTAACTCGCTGGGCCACCTCTATCACATGAACTCGCTGGAGTTTCCGCATGGCGACCTGCCGGGTGTTCAGCCGGCAAACGACAACATCCCGCTAGGCTCCATCGACGTCCTGATGACGAACCCGCCGTTCGGCTCCGATATTCCCGTCACCGAGCGGACCATCCTCGAGCAGTACGAGCTCGCCCGCCGCTGGGAGCGGCAAGGCAATGGCTTCGTGATGACCAACGCCATCAAGCCCGCCGTATCGCCCGAAGTGCTGTTCATCGAGCGGTGCGTCAAGTGGCTCAAGCCGGGCGGTCGAACAGGCATCGTCCTGCCCGACGGCATCCTGGGCAATCCGGGTGACGAGTACATCCGCTACTGGATCCTGCGCCACTGCTGGGTGCTGGCCAGCATCGACCTACCAGTGGAGTCGTTCATCGTCGAAGCTAACGTCAATATCCTCACCAGCTTGCTCTTCCTCAAGCGCAAGCCTGACGAAGTCATCCAGGCCGAGGACCTTGGGCAGAAGCAGGACTATCCGGTGTTCATGGCCGTGGCCGAGAAGGTGGGTTTCGACCGCCGTGGTAACACCCTCTACAAGCGCCACCCGGACGGTGAGGAGATTCTCGAGGATGTGAACGTACCGGAAAAGGTACGCATTGGCGGTCGAATGGAGACCCGCATCCTCCAGCGGAAGGAGCGCATCCTCGACGACGACCTACCTGAGATCGCCAAAGCCTACACGGCGTTCCGGACCCAACACCCGGAGCCGGGTAAATGACCGCGCGACTTGCAGACATCCGTTTGGGTTCGTTGGACGTCATCCAGCCCCCCTCACACCAGATGCAGAGACCAGCATGAGCGGCGTGAAATGGAAAGCCGTGCGCGCAGCATGGCTTGAAGAGGGCGGACGACGACTGGACTGCAACCCGTACATGTCGGGAGCGCAGGAGGCACGGGACACGCTCAAGCAACTGCAGGTGCGGAAGGATGCACTTCGGACCCTGACCTCCGGATATGCAGGAGGCATTTACAACGGGCCAATGTTCAAGCGGAACTACGTTGAGTCGTCTGAGCATGGCGTGCCATTTATCAGCAGCGGCTCCATGTTGTTGGCAGACTTGAGCACACTGCCGCTGCTGCGCAAAAAGGACGCGGAGTCGTCGCGTTTGTCGTACTTGAGACTGCGCCCGGGGATGATGCTGATCTCTTGCTCCGGCACCATTGGCCGCATGACCTATGTTCGCCCAGACATGGATGGCGTCTGGTCATCACAGGATGTGCTGAAGGTCGTTCCCAACCCTGAGCGTATTGCTCCTGGCTACCTATACGCCTTCCTGTCAGGCCGCTACGGCGTGCCCTTGGTGGTTTCGGGCACCTATGGCGCCATCATTCAGCACATCGAGCCCGAGCACATCGCGGATTTGCCCGTGCCGAGGTTTGCTTCTGCGATCGAGGAAGCCATTGCCGCGAAGGTCGACGCCGCTGCGGAAGCGCGTGCCGAGGCTGTCACCCTGCTGCACGAGGCGACTCAGTGCTTGCGTAACACCCTTGGGCTTCCATCGCCAACGCCGGTTGCAGCATTGCCCAAGCCGGACGTCACCTCGGTATCCAGTCGTACCTTCCAGGATCGCGGTGATGCGTACTACTACGGGGCGAGAAACGCAGAGTCTCGCGCCGCATTTGACCGTCTGACGGTTAATCGTCAGCTCGGAGAAGTCGCTGAGGTCTTTATTCCGGGGATCTTCAAGCGCCTGTACGCATCCGATCCCCAGTACGGTAGCCCATACATCACAGGCGGTGACGCGTTCGAGTTGGCTCCCACATCGGACAAGTGCCTCATGAAGCGGATTGCCGCTGAGTACCGCTTGCTGCTCAAGCGAGGAATGATCGTGGTCCAAGAGGCCGGTCAGCTTGGCGGCTTGATTGGACGGTCTGTGATGGTTGGGCGCCACCTCGACAGCTTTTCCTGCAGCAACAACATGATCCGGATCGTCCCTGAAGACGACATCGACGGAGGGTATCTCTTTGCCCTTTTGTCTAGCGAACATGGCGTTCGCCTCCTATCCCGGGAGGCTGCGGGTTCGAGCATCCCACACACCG
>JAEUHE010000254.1 GCA_016793885.1 Verrucomicrobiales bacterium | reverse complement strand
GACGGACCCAGTCCGTCCTCTCCTTCTCAATCTTTTGCTTTCTTCCACGGGCACACTTGGCGATCCAGACTTCGATTAGTTATTTCGAACAATTTCCCTTCGGTCTTTGTTGACAAACCACATACCCGTCCATGGCGGTTTGAGATTCGGGTTTCCTCCCTTGGTGGCTTCGAGGCTTTGTGTGATGCATTCGTCCGTCCCGTTGGTAGCCCCCGATGGGCCGAGACGGCCCACACTACAATTGTAGAGACGTCCGTCCTCACCAAAACCAGGGCATCGTCTGCCAAGATCCGCCTAGAGAAAGTCATACCGAAGAACTAAGCTTCTGAAATGAACAGCTCCCTCCGTTTTTCGCTGCTTCCATTGCTGTGCCTATCCGTCTTCCCCGGTTTTCTGGCGTCGGCATTCGCTCAGTCCTGGCGCTATCAGCTGATCGAAGGAAGCCAATTGCTGGACGAATGCCCTCCCTGCGCCCGCCCATCCTTAGCCCTTCCGATGCGCGGGGGCTTTTCCATCACGCCAGAAACCACCCCAGCACCGCTGGAACGATTCCGCATTCACGACCTCTCTTTTACCGCCGGAAGCCACTTCGGACGGTTCTATCAAGTGACGGGCCAGGGCACCTATGAGATCTTTTCGGAGTTCGCCATCATCGAGCGCCTCTACCTGGAGCTCACCATTGACGATGGCAATGGACCGCGATTGTGCCTGCTCACCAACGCTCCGGCAAAGCGGGAACGGCGGTGGCCTATGTTGAAGCTCTCCGCCATCCAAACCAACGGCACCTTCACCCAGGTCTACCATCTCGACCTGGCCGCCGCTCCGTTCCAGGAATTGTGGTATTCTCTGAAACATGGCCTTCACAACGGAAACTGGAGCTTTCCAACTAATGGGGTCAGTGGAGGGGACCTGCTGGCCCTCGATGGACACATCGTCCACCGCTCTCGCGACCTGCTCGCCAAGTTCCAGCTAACACCGGAGGCGACCCAGTTGGATCCTGATCCCGGGCTGGACGCGATAGATATCTGGCCCGGAGGCGAGATCGCCTTCTCGATCTACCAGCCTGTGGTGAGTGGTGCCTTGGGGAAAACACTGCAGCCCGGATCACTGCTGAGTGACGGCGGATCGATCATCGCCCTCAACCCATCGCTGACACGCGCCTTCGGGTTCATGCCGCCCGTCCCGGATCTTGGTCTGGATGCAGTGCATCGGCTGGAAAACGGTGAACTCTATTTTTCCATCGAGACGGAGCAGTTCTCCGAACAATTGGGTGTCCAGATCGGTCGCGGCGATGTGTTGTCGGATTCCGGGCGGCTCATCCGCCGGAGCAAGGAGTTGCTCGAGCATTTCCACCCGATCGGACCCGGGAAGGACTACGGACTGGATGCCCTCTATATCTGGCCCAGCGGAGAGATCTGGTTCTCGACCGAGATCTCTTTCCAGGATGAACAGCTGTCCCATGTCGGCGAGGGTGATCTGCTGAGCGATCAGGGATACGTCGTCCTACGCCACCAAGAACTCGTAGGCCCATTTGCTCCCCTAGAAGACCTGGCCGACTTTGGACTCGATGGATTGTTCGTGCTCACCGACGTCGGTGCCAGGGACACCAAACCTCAAATCACAAAGATCCAAAAAGATCCCGCCACCAACGAACTCCGTTTGGACTGGGAAGGAAAGGGCCGCGTCTTTCAAGTGGAACGCTCCATCCAGGTCGCAGGACCGTATCAAGCCGCTGCGCCGCCAAGCACCAAACGATTCTTCCTCGAGAGTGGACCCAGCCTTAACGCACCAAGCGCCTACTACCGCGTTCGACAATGGTGATGCACAGGCTCCCCATGAACTGGGCCTCGTAACCTCGGCTCCTACAATCGCGCAATGCTGGAAGACACTCTTCACGCTATAGCCTCGGCGACGGCTGTATGTCGAACGGCACAAACGCTTCTTGATCCTTGTCATCCGTGCACGCAGTGCCACCTAGCCGCGCCCGGCGCCTGCGCAAGAGCCATGACGCTTCCGCACCTCAAAAAAGCCCACGCTCTTGCGCAGGCACCGGGCGCGGCTAGCGGACCAACTTGACGCGCCACACCGGGTTCGAGAGGTCCTTGGTGCTGATGAGGAGTGTCCGGGGCGTTCCGGTTCCCGAGATCACGGCCCCGTAGTCGGACCAGACTCCCGACGCCCCACGCAATTGGATCTGATAGCGTTGGCCAACCTGAGTATCGAACTCGATCTCAACTCCCCTGCGCACTTCCACCGAGACGGTCGGAACACTGGAGCTACGGATCGGATCGGAACCGTTTGCCACTTCGATGGCATCGGAGTATCCGTCGCCGTCCGTGTCGGTCTTGACGGGATCCGAACGATATTTGAGGACCTCGTCGCCATCACTCAGTCCGTCCGAGTCAGAATCGACCACCAATGGGTTCGAACGCCAAAGCCGAATCTCGTCCCCATCAGACAATGAGTCTCCATCCGTATCCGCCAAGCTCGGATTCGTGCGAAAGAACTTCACCTCGTCCCCATCTTTCAGTCCATCGCCGTCCGTGTCGGGATTGGTGCTGTCGGTCAGCTCAAGCTCCTCTCCGTCGGACAATCCATCGTCGTCCGTGTCCGGGTCGTTCATGTCGCTCCAATAGCCATACTCCAGCAGGTAACCATTGCGCGTCAGAACGCCGCCGCTCACCGTAGCATCGTTCCAAAAGGCCTGACCTCCGTCTTGATCGGCCGTCTCATTGCCCCAAATCATCAAATAATTTTCGGGAACCCCCTGACCATTCCCCAAGGAGTCGTTGCCGGGCTCATTGACTCGCCAGTTCGTGTAGCTCCAGATCTCTCCCGTCACCCATTGCCAACGACCTTCGGTCCCCTCATCAGTTCCGCCCAACCAGAGGTTCTTTCGGTCCAGGGCGGTGCCCAGCACGCTCTTGAGGTCGGCCCACTCTTGCGCCGTGACAACCGTGGCCAAATGGCCGCCCCGTCGCTCCGCATCGGCTTTGGCCTCCGTCCACGAGAACGAGCCAGCCACGATGGAATAGCGCGTTCTCCCCTGCTCATAGGCGTCCGATAGTCCATCCTGGTCGAGATCCGGTCCACTGAAGCGCTCGACACACGTGAACTCCGTCAATTTCTTGGCCAGGCTGCCATCGCCCAGAATCGGTGTGTTGTCCTGCGTCACCCCAGCGAGCACGAAATCTGGAATCAGATTCGATTTCTGCGGCCGAGCGTCGCGCACCTGCAGGGCCCTAGCCCAACTCGTCACGGTGCCATTGAGATTGTTCCAGATCCTCAGCTGAAGGCTGACCACGGTGTTGCCAAAGGTACCGGGAATCTCCAACCGAGATATTCCCTGGATCAGACCCGCTGTGGTTCCAGTGCGAAATCCTACGACCGACCCAGGGACGGGAATCAGAGTCGCTTCCTCAGCAGCACCTAGAGCAAACCAGAGCTCCGCGGAGTACCCAGTTCCAGAAAGTTTCACCAGCTCGTTGGTGGGGCCACGCGGACACTCATAGGCGTAGCGCTCTCGGGTCACCCCAAGGGTCGTTTGATAGGTCAGAAACCCATCTGCACACACGCCCCCCGCTGCGAGCATGATACCTCCCCAAATACCCCAAAGAACGGCTCTGTGATTCATAAAAAAACGGATCTGGGATGTGTGTGAAACTGATTGTGCCTTGTGTTGAATCGCACTAGAGCCTAGGTCACCAATAGTTGCAAGTGGGAACACAGACAATTCCCCGCCCCGAGCGCGACGTAGGACCCGATGGTCTCACACTAGGCTTCCTGAGCCGATGAACACAGCCCCAAACCAAATGGGAAGAAAAAACAGTTTTCTTCTCTGTCTGAACCGGGTTTCTCTCCGCCCACACTACAATTGTAGCGTCGCCCCCCTGCTGGACGATCTCGCGGAATCCAATTGCTTTCGCACCCGTTTCCGGTTACAGCAACTCTACTAGCCGCCAGAGGGTCCGACCCAACAAGGAATAACATCCCTCGGATGCTTGCATCGGTGCTGTTATGAAGCTCGCGCTTTCATGGGTTATGTTGCTCTTCGGAGCCTCGGTCTTGCATTCGCAGGGGGTGGTCGGATCAATCATCTACCACACGGCTCGAGGAGCCGGAAAGGTCGTTCCGATTTACGGAATCGATCCGCTCGATCCCACCTATTCGGTTCAAGGTGACAACCTCGCGCTCTATGCGCGTCGATCGCCGGTCTACGGAACGGATTATTGGGCCGAGCTCTGGGTGGGACCAGCGCGCGCCACGGAAACGGGGCTCTCCCCCGTCCCCAGTTCCTTGGTGCACTTTCGCGATGACGTCAGCGCGATCCGCGGCCGAGGTAGCCTGTCCATCCCCGGGACGCTCGGAGGTGATGAGATGACCTTTCAACTGCGCGTGTGGGCCGCTCGTTCAGCCAATGGGGATCTCATCAACAGCTGGGCCGACGTCCTCACCCACCACGATGTCCCGCGCGGGCTGTCGCTGCTGACGCCCCTCGTGCTCGGCAATGTCGCCGCCGACCAGCATCTCTACCTCCCGCAGAATTTGGCGTTTCATTTGCAAGGGTTCGGTCTCTTTATCGTGCCTGAGCCACACGCACTCTCCCTGCTCGCACTGGGCGCGGTCGCCGTCGGGCTGGCAGGCTGGGGTCAACCCCGATCTCGCCGTCCTTTCAGCCAGGCACGCCCGCCCGCATCCTGCCGTCCGTCCCGGCCAAGCCCACTCCCACCCCACTAACCCAATGCCATGAATACTGCGTCAACACGTGCTCGGACCCTGACTTTCGTTTGGATGCTGCTTCACGGGCTTCTGACAATCCCGCTTCTCGACGCCCAGGATACCGACCGGGATGGACTTTCCGACGCCTACGAACGGGGCGTAGGACGCTATCAGGTCATCGCCGGGAGCTTCACCTGGCACCAAGCGCGGATTGATGCCGAGTCCCGAGGAGGACATCTCGCCACCATCGTGAGCAGCTTCGAATGGGCTGATATGAAGCGGGTGCTGGGCACCGCCATGCTGGGAAAGAACCTCTGGCTGGGAGCCACCGATGAACTTGCCGAGGGCAACTGGCGATGGGTGACGGGCGAGCCTTGGAACTTCACCAACTGGCGGGTCAACGAACCTGGCAATGACTCCTTGGGCAATGGGCAGGGCGTTCCGGAACATTACCTCATGATCTGGGGCAACGAAACCGCCAGCCGCGATGGCGACCAAGCCTTCTGGAACGACGCCACCGTGACCGGAGGGGTGTTGGCACGCGACGGCTATATCCTGGAGCGTGGCTACTGGACCGACATGAACGATCCCGATACCGACGATGATGGTTTGGCCGACAGTGAAGAGGTGTTCGCGCTGCCGGCCCTGGAGCGGATCACCGCTTCGTTGACCTGGAACGAAGCCCGCGCCGATGCGGAGGCCCGCGGGGGTCATCTGGCTGTGATCACCACAACCCCAGAGTGGGAGAGGCTCCTCCAAGTGCTCGGCACCAATTCACCCAACGAAGGGTTGTGGCTCGGTGCAAGCGATCTCACCCAGGAGGGACTCTGGCGCTGGATCACCGGTGAACCATTTGCGATCACCCGATGGGCGGCCGGCCAACCCGACAATGCCGGAGATCAGGACTATCTGCTGATGCTCGGCAAGTTCTGGATCGATTCTCAATCGAGCATCAAGGCCAGCTATGTGCTCGAGCGTGAGGGAGTCCAACCCACCGACCCGAACAATCCTGACAGCGACGGCGATGGGCTTCGCGATGGCGACGAAGTGAGGTTCTATCGCACCGATCCGAGAAACCTCGACACCGACAGGGATAGCCTTTCGGACTTTGACGAACTGCGCAACTGGCGCAGCAATCCGCTCGTGGCCGACAGCGACTCCGATGGGTTGAGTGACGGTGATGAAGTGTTCACTCATCGCACGGATCCCACCAAATCTGACAGTGACGGCGATGGTTTTTCGGACAAGCTCGAGATCACCTATCATTCGGATCCATTGGCCAGCTCCAGCATCCCAAGCCCGCCCACCCAGATCTTCACCGCCGTCGAAATCCTGTTTAACTCGCAGCTGGGCGCTACCTACCAAATTCAGATCATCAACGACCAGAACGCCTGGACCGCTTTCGGGCCCAGAATCACCGGGACGGGTGCGCAAGTCAGTCGACTGATCAGCACTCGCGGATCATCCCAGGCCTTTTGGCGAGTCGTGCTTGTGCCATGAAAATATCCAGCCGCTCCCAGCACGCTGAAGGACCCGATCGACGAACGCGACGCTCGATGGGACTGGCCACCGTCTGCCTCGGCCTGGTCCTGGGGAGTTTCGCGCCCTCGGCCGCCGCCCAGGATACCGATCAAGACGGCTTGCCGGACGCGTGGGAGCGAGGATTTGGTCGCTATGAGATCATTCTGGGGTCATTCACCTGGGAGCAGGCATCGTTGGATGCTCGGGCTAGGAATGGCCATCTGGCTACCGTCATCCATCGGTTGGAGTGGGAGGACCTGAAGACCGTGTTGGGAAGCGCTTTGACGGGGAAAAACTTGTGGCTGGGTGGAACGGATGAAGGTAAAGAAGGCACGTGGCGGTGGGTCACCGGAGAAGCCTGGAGATTCGAGAATTGGCGTCCCGGGCAACCCGGCAACGACTCGCTGGGAAATGGCGGTGGAACCCCTGAAAATTTTCTGATCATCTGGGGCCGAGAGCTGCCGGCACTGGAGGCACCCTTTGCGTATTGGAATGATGTTACCCTCAGCGGGAGCATTCTTGCACGCGATGGCTATGTGCTGGAGCGGGGGACCTGGACAAACATCATCGACGCCGATTCGGATTTTGATGGATTGACCGACGCCGAGGAAAGTCCGTTGCACGCGCCCTATGCCACCTCCACCGACCCAAATACTGCAGATTCCGACGGCGACTTCTTAAGCGACGGGCTGGAGTTGAAGGCCTACCACACCGACCCTGCCAACCCGGATACAGATGAGGACGGCCTATCAGACGGCGGGGAGATCCTGAATTGGCAGACGAGCCCGTTCAAGCCGGACACCGATGGCGATGGGCTGCTGGACGGGCGGGAGCTTTTTGTTCTACAGACAAACCCCCTTAAGCCGGACACCGACGGCGATACGTTCGCGGACGGCGAAGAAATCACTGCGGGCACCAATCCTCGCGATCCCAACAGTTCGCTGATCCAGAGACATCGCGAATACACCGCTGTGGAGGTCGAGTTTCAAGCGTTGGTCGGGGTATCCTACCAGCTCCAAGCGTTGAGCCCCGCTGGCTCCTGGGAATCCGTGGGTGCGAAGATCACCGGAACAGGCGCCTCCTCTCGCCTCATGTTGAGCACGCGGGAGGCGCCCATGAAAATGTGGCGAGTGATCCTCGCCAAGTAACCGAGCGCCGAACAAGGGTTTCGTGCGAGTCTAAGAAGTGCCATGAAGTCTGTAGTATCGCGGGTAACTCCCGCCCTTTGGATAGGCTTGATTCTTTCGGGGCTGCCGACGGCTCGCGGGGCCGACGCCCGGCCGCAACCACGCGATCCCCGGATCCAAATTCGACGGCTGACGACCGTCAATGATGTGGCCCCACCCTGCCGCATCGCCAAAGATCCCCGAGACCAACGTCTCTACTACATGACCCTGGGAGGCAGCATCTACCGCCTTACCGTACAACCAGGTGAAGATCAGTCGCTGAGAACACGCATCGCTGATTCCAGTCACCATGCCCAGACCAACACGATGGGATTTGACATTGGACCCGACGGCACGTTCTACGTCGTCGCCAATCAGACTCAATCGACCAATTCCGCACTGACCGCCGCCTACGTATTGCGTGGAGAGGAACGACCAGGAACCGAGGGCCGGCTCTGGTCGGTCGTCGCGCACACCGAACCCTACGCCCGCAGCAAGACCGCCTTCGATCACGTGTTCAATGCCGTCGAAGTAAGTCCCGATGGCGCCACTCTCTATCTGAACAGCGGTTCCCGCACGGACCATGGGGAGATCCAGTCGGCCGACGGCGCCTTTCCGGGGCTGCGCGAGGAACCACTGAACGCGGCCATCTTCCGCGTGCCGGCCCGAGGCAACGACATCCTGTTGCCACGAGATCTCAACGCCTTGAAAGCCGACGGCCGGATCTATTGTGAGGGCATCCGAAATACCTTCGATCTGCGCTTCTCACCTTCGGGGGAACTGTTCGGTGCGGAGAACGGACCGGATCGCGGTATGTCGGACGAGCTGAACTGGCTCCGTGAAGGTGAGCACTACGGATTTCCCTGGCGGATGGGTGGAGCCGATAATCCTCAGCAATTTCCTGACTATGACCCCGCGCTGGACAAGCTGCTCGACTCACGCTTCACCGCTGTCAAAGGCGGTTACTTCAACAACGATCCCACCTTTCCCCCCGCCCCGGACCGGATGCTGGAGCCCATCGGGAACCTAGGACCCGATGCCGATAAGTTTCGCGATCCGATCGACGGCCTGATCAAGGACGCCAGTGATCTGGGCATGAAGCTATTCACGTTCACCACCCATCGATCCCCGCTGGGACTGGTTTTCGATGAAGACCGCGCCCTGGCCGCGCCTTACCGAGGATGTGCGTTTGCCATGGGCTTCATGGGCGGAGACGAGACCGGCGACCGCTATCCGGGTCCGTTCCAGGACGCAAGCCGCGATCTTCTCCGGCTTCGCTTGCACAAGACTGCCGACAACTATGACGCGGAGGTCTACAAACTCGTGACCGGTTTTGTGGATCCCATCGACTCCGAGATCATCGGAAATGTGCTCTATGTCATCTGCTATGGCGGGGAGCGAGCCATCTGGGAAATCACTCTACCCGCGGCCGATGCGGTAGAACTCACAGCGCCGATCTGGACCCCCTTGGGCCTCGCCTTCACCTTGAACGTCGGAACTCAGGGGCTCTATGCGCTTCAGGTATCGAGCAACCTTCTCGATTGGACCACCCTCTGGACGCCCACGTTTCCTTCCGGCAGCTCCTATTTTCTCGATGGTTCCGCCGCCACCAACGCAGGAGCACGTTTTTACCGCACCTGGAAACCCTGAGGAACTGAACGTTCAACCCCGTGGGACAACTCTAAGACAAGACCCGAACCGCTCCTGTGGCCGCAAGAAACGAAAGATGACGAAAGAACTTTTGAGCCCAGGCCCTCAGCCGCTGTATCCGTCCGCTTCTTTCGCCTCTTTTCGTTCTTTGCGGCTAATGCCGGAGTCCCTGCTCACAAGGCCCCTCCCTTTTGGGTAACCAATCTCTTCGTGGCTTTGTGGCTTCGTGTGATACACTCGGCCGTCCCCTCCCACGCCCCCCGATGGGCCGGCACCCCGACTAAGGTGCGGGGCAGGGCTGGCCCACACTACTGTGTAGCGTCGTCCTTGCGCCTCTCGGCTCGGCTGCTACGCTGCTCGCGTGAGCAAAGCACACGACTCCATCGACTCAGCACTGACCTCATGGATTGCCAAGCAGCGCATGTTCTTCGTCGGCAGCGCGCCCTTGTCGGCTGATGGCCACGTGAACATTTCGCCTAAAGGCGGAGACGCTTTCCGAGTGCTCGGTCCGCTCGAAGTCGTCTACCAAGATTACACCGGCAGCGGTGCAGAGACCGCGGCCCATCTGCGCGAGAATGGTCGCATCGTGATTCTGTTCTGCGCTTTTGAAGGCTCACCCAAAATTGCACGCCTCCATGGCACAGGAACCCTGGTAACCCCGGGCCATCCGCGCTACGGAGAACTCTGCCTGCACTTCCAGGACAACCCGGGGACCAGAGCCTTTGTGCTCATCCAGGTCACCCGCGTGTCAACCTCGTGTGGCTACTCGGTTCCGCTGTATGAATTCCAAGGCCAACGCGACGTCCTCGACGAATGGGCCAAGAAGCAGGGCCCTCAAGGCGTCGAGGAGTATCGCCACCGGAAAAACCAGCGCAGCATCGACGGCCTGCCCGCATTCGAAGGGCTTTGACGAGACGGCGTGGGAGCTGCAGGAATCCTCCACCGAGAACGAGGGTCATTTCACCTGATTCCTTTTTCCACGCTGTTCCGGAACCCATAGGGGTTCACAGAGATTAGCCGGGCGATCGCAGATCCCCGGTAACCCATTCCCATTTCACCGCACCCTGCAGGGCGTGCCACGTCCCTTTCCCCGGTCAAAGGGACGGCCGTGGTTTCTCACACAAAGCCACGAAGCCACGAAGCCACGAAGCTCTCGGAGGGATCCCTCAAGTAATTTAAAAAAAGCCCAACCTGCCACGAATAAGTCCCTGAACGCTCTTTTCCTTCGAACGATGCCAACACTGTGCGACGGGCGGTTATCGAAGGGCACGGAGCTTAAATTGTTCTATGAAACCGATCCTATTTACCGTGCTCCTCTCGCCATTTCTCAGCCTCATCGGATGGTGTGCCCAGCCCACCGCCGATTCCGCCATCTGGAGCCGCCTTTTGGAACAAGCCTCCACGGCCGCTGCTAATAGCAGTTACCAGAACCCGGGCTGCCTTCCACATGCAGCCTCCACAGGCTACTTCCCCCTCGTTTGCACGAACGGGGGAACCAAGCTCCTACCGCTGCCCGCATTGGATCCTGGTGTCGCCGAGATCAAATTTGGAGAGTTCTTCCAGAAACCGATTGGTCCCCGAGGGCTCCAGCTCACCGAGAAGCTTAAGGCCCTGGACGGACGTCGTGTTCGACTCCTGGGCTACATGGTCCAAGAAGAACGGGCCATCGCCGGACGTCTGCTGCTAGCCCCCTTCCCCGTGCAACTGCACTCCCATGACAACGCGCTAGCCGACGACCTGCCACCCAGCACCGTGCATGTGGTCGTCCCACAAGCCGCTTCAGCCCCACTCTCCTTCACCCCCAAACTTCTTCTGCTGACAGGCACCTTGAGCCTGGGAAGCCGCCCAGAAGCCGATGGTCGCACCTCGTTGGTACGACTGATTCTAGACCCGGTCAAAAACCAGCCCTCTCTCACCCAGGCCACCGCCCAAGTCAAACTCCAAAACCCCTGACCATCCAACGCCAACACCCAATCCACCTCCCTATGAAACGGACGAATCCACGACTTCAACTTCCCAAACCGCCACAACGCGCGATCGGCATCGCTAGCCTAGCCCTCCTGATCGGGGCCAGCCTTGTCCTCACCCCAAGCGATCTCGACGCCGCCGCTCGGGTGACTCGCCTCACACCTCCCAGCAATCTGTTCTCCAGCGGGAACCCGAACCTTCCCATCGTCTCGCGCTTCCTTCCGGGCCAGCGCTTCGACATTCAAGCCACCATTGCGCCAGAAACCGGGAAAACAATCACCGCAGCTCGCTTCCTAGTCGATGAAGCTCTCGTTCCAGGCAGCGTCTCTCTCGTTCCCGCGACTGCGGCAAACGCCGTGACGAACTCCATGATCGCCTCCCTGCGAGCCTATGGCGTCACCTCCCCCGGAGTTCACCTGCTGAAGGTCGAGGCGGAGCAAAGCGACGGCCAGATGGTGACCGCCCTGGGCAGCTTCGAAATCGTTCCGTTGACGCCCACGAGCTGGGGGGCCAAGAACATCATCATTCTCATTGGCGACGGCATGGGCATCGCCCACCGCACCGCCGCGCGCATCATGGGCTCGGGGGTTTCCTTGGGAAAGGCTCGCTCGCCGATGGCGATGGATCGATTTCCATTCACGGGACTCGTCACGACTCATTCCTTGAATTCGATTGTCACCGACTCGTCCCCGGGGGCTTCCTGCTACGCAACGGGCAACAAGGCCAACAACAATCAGCACGGCGTTTTTCCCGACGACACGACGGCTAACTTTGACAACCCTCGCGTCGAATCCATCGGTGAGTTTCTGCACCGTACTCAGGAACGTTCGCTGGGCATTGTCTCCACCACCGATCTGTTCGATTCCACTCCCGCGGCCTTCGGTTCTCACACCCAGGCGCGCACGGCAGGAACCGGCATCCTCGACCAGTTCTATGACGAGCGTCATGCCTCGGGCCTGACAGTCCTGCTCGGTGGGGGCCGGAAATGGTTCCTCCCTGCCAGTACCGCGGGATCTGGACGCACCGCTGCGACCGACTACACGCTGCCAGCCGACGTCGCGGCTGCCTGGGGCGTGCCCTCCGGGGCCGTGGACCCAGAGCGAGATCTGCTGGGCGATTTTATCAACGACGGGTTCGTCTACGCTCACGACGCCACCTCTCTCAAAGCCGTGCCCAGCTCGACCCAGAAGCTCTTGGGACTCTTCAATCTCTCCAACATGAATGTCGCCAAGGACAAGATCGACAAGCGCCGCACGCCCGGCGAGCCGGGTGTCGTGGACGACTATGGCTTCCCCGATCAGCCCATGCTGGATGAGATGACCGACAAGGCACTCGAAATTCTGAGCCAGAATCCCAAAGGCTTTGTGGCCATGATCGAAGGGGGGTCGATCGACAAGATGGCTCATCTCATGGACTCTGAGCGTTGGATTCTCGACACGCTCGAGTTTGACCGAGCGATCGAACGTTGTCGGAAGTTCGCCCAGGAGCATCCCGACACTCTGGTCATCGTGACCGCCGACCACGAGTGCGCCGGGGCGAACATCATCGGAGCGTCTCGGGTGAGTCATGCCGATTTGGTCACCCGCGCTGCGTCGGGCGGAGGCACCAACCAACTTCGCAACGGCGTCGTCGGAACCTTGGATCAGGCGGGCTTCCCCCGCTATTCGATGGCCAACGACGGCTACCCGGCCACGACCGACATCGATAACCGCATGTTGATCGGCTACGCGTGCAATGCGGATCGGTATGAGGACTGGATCACGAACCCACGCCCGATGCAGCATGCCTCCCACGGCATCATGACCACCCCTCCGCTTCCCGGCCACCCCCAGAGCCCGACCGACCGCGACACCCAGGGCAATCAGTTCATCCCGGGAAACATCGCGGATCCCATTGCTACCCATACGGCGTCCGACATCCCCCTCTCGGCCATTGGACGCCATGCCGCCATCTTCAGCGGCGTGATGGACAACACCGATGTGTTTTTCAAAGTGATGCGTGTGGCCTTGGGAGACTCCGGCATCCGGCAGGAACTAGTGGAGAAGCTCGGCGACCCGGGGACCGTGAGCTTCACTGGCAATGATGACCAGGGCGCGCGCCTCAATCTCCAGGGAAGCCCTGGAGGCACCTATGTCTTGCAGGGTTCAAAAGACTTAGCCGCTTGGGACGATTTGGTCACCAGCGACAACCTGGGTGTAGGCCAGGCATTCCTGGACACCCAAGCCCCAAACCAGCCCCAACGCTTCTATCGTCTTCGTTGGCGCTAGCAGCTTGTCGGACCTGTCCCCACCGGATGTGAATCGAGGTCATGGCGGGACGAGCGTCCCCTACAGTCTGGACTGTAGGGGACGACGTCAGGAGTCCTCGGACCCGCAAATTGTTCTCGATCCAAGGAAGGGAATGGTTGCCCACGGAGCACGCGGATCACACGGATCTAAGCCATAAATGCCAAGAGAGACTTTTGAACCGCGATGGACGCAAAGGACGGGTATGTCCGATACCGAGGAAGGCCAAAGTTGATCCTGGCCAATCCAATGGAGTTCAGAGTTCAGATCTCCTCCCATGTCCCACATCGCGTCCTTTGCGTCCTTTGCGTTTTAAAGTCCGGGCTCCCTCCCCCACGGCTGGAGTTTTCCTCCGTGTGGTCTGCGT
>JAEUHE010000253.1 GCA_016793885.1 Verrucomicrobiales bacterium | reverse complement strand
CTTGGTCATCGTTCACTTTCACACCGGTTGGTTGCTGGGTAACCAGGGAGGACTCCTACGGCTGGATGTCCTCTCGGCTGATGCCAAAGACTTCTTCAGCCTCCCACTTCCCAGGAAGGTCTGGGAGGAAACCAGACACTTTCGAGACCCAGGGTTTGTTCAATTCATCGAGGGGAAGAAAATGCCAAGGACCCGAAAATCGACCAGATTGATTCGCCGAAAACGAAGTCGGGAAGGTCGAAAGTGAACTCCGCAGGAATCCAAGAATCCTCTCCACTCTCCGAGAGGAGGGAGTTGGGATTTGATTGGATTTCGAGGATGGGGGTTGGTTTTTTTTTGATTAAATTGGGGGGGAACGAAGTCGGGGTCGGGAGAGAGGGGTTAGTGTCTATGGGTAGTATAGTAGAGATGAGGGTTGGTTTTTGTATCGGTCAAGGTTGGTTGACCCGTTGATGTGGTTGATATGGATGGGGTGTCTGTCAGTTAGGATGATAGGGGTAGAGTCTGATGGGAGGAGGTGAGGGTGGGAGGGGTGAAGGGGGGATAAAAATTTTGCCCACCCCCAAACCCCCTCCCGTGTTGGAAGCCGAGTGATTGAACCGCAAAGGGCGCGGAGGACGCGGGCCAGGGGATTAACGCAAGGGCGCGGGACCTGTCGCAAAGACGCAAGCAAGACCAGGAACGAGTTGAGCAGACTCTGCCGCTTGCGATCTATTCCGGGAGACCGTTCACCACCCGACGGATACCGGATTTCACCCAGCGTTCCCCGAAGTTAATGACTAGCCCTAGCCGCAATCGGGTCACACGAAGGTATGTCAGCATTTGTGCTTCGAAGATCGGGTTCCATTCTACCGCAGCCTTGTTCTCGACCAGCACCAAGCCTTCCACCCTCATGTCCACCCGGAGCGGGTAGCGAAGCCTCCGACCTTTGTAGGAAACGGGGATGATCTGCTGCCGTTCGACTCGTAGCCCGCGCAGCGTCAGTTCCTCGACCATGGATTCCTCATACAGGTCTTCCAGCAGGCCTGGACCTCCCAATGTTCGGTGCACCTCGACGGCAGCCTCCACAATCATCGCCGCAATGGTATTCTCGTCGCTCATGTAACGCCTCCTTACCGCGATCCAAGCCGGTCATCGCGGGGCATTCAAGAGGAAACCCGGGGGTGGTGGCCGGTGGGACCCGGAAGAAACGCAACGGCGCGGGACCTGTCGCAAAGGCGCAAGTTGGACCGAGATCTGCATGGCTGACGGGGGATGTAGGTGATCACGGCACAACAATGGACATTCCGGAACCAGCCCTGCCTCTGGTATCCAACCCTTCCAATTCCTGGCCTTCTACAGTCTCCTTTTCGCTCCCTGCTAGCGTCCTTGCGACAGGTCCCGCGCCTTTGCGTTAAATTCCCGCCGTCCCCGGTAAGGAAGGATTCCTGAAACCAAAGGTGGGCTGGCCGCGGATAGGTCATTGATGTGGGCTTGCCCTTTTTGGGTGCCCCCGATCGACCTGATGTTCTCCGCTCGGCCACAAAAGAATCTTAAGGCAGCACTGGAGTATTTCCGGGTCCACCTCCAACCGGGGGATGGCGGGGTATCCCAAGGTCAGGGAGCTTGGATCGGGAAGGGGCTCGACCGACTGGGGATCCACCCTGGGCAACCTGTCACAGCTGAGATGTTCGATCGCTTGTGCCACAATCGACATCCGATAACCGGGGAACAGCTCACCGCACTCACGGTGCCAGGGCGACGCATCTTCTTTGACTTCGTGGTCTCCGCACCGAAGAGCGTTTCGATCATGGCTCTGACCGTAGGTGATGCCCGCATCCTTCAACTGCACGAGGCTGCGGTTCGCACCGCTGTCGCCCGCATGGAGCAGTTCGCTTCCACGCGTGTCCGGAAGGATGGTAAGGATGAGGATCGCGTTACGGGAGAGTTGGTGGCAATTTTGTTCCAACATGCGTGTTCTCGTGCGCTTGACCCGCAGTTGCACACTCACCTTGTCGTCTTCAATGCCACATGGGACCCCGTCGAGAAAACTTGGAAAGCGCTCCAAACCGGGAAAATGTTTGAGGCCCTGAGCTATTGCACTGAGGTCTACCGGAGTGAGTTGGCAGCGGGTTTGAAAGACCTGGGGTATCGAATCCGGAACACGCGCAAGGGATTCGAGATCGAAGGAGTTTCGCTAGAGGTCATCCGCAAGTTCAGCAAACGTGCTGAACAAATCGACCGAGCAGAGGAGAAGTTAGCCAAGAAGCTGGGGGCCAAACCGTCGCCACAAACGCGCATGCACCTGGCACAATCCACTCGAGGTCCGAAGCTACAGGTCACGCAGGCGCAGTTGTTGAAACACCAGCAAGAGCAACTCACACCGGAAGAGTTGGCGGAATTGAACCGGGTTCGCCAAGCTGCCCGAGGTTACCGACCGCAGGCCGCGACCATTTCGACTGCGCAGGCTTTGGACTATGCTCGTGATCACCTTTTCGAACGTCGATCGACGGTGGAACGACATGAGCTGCTTCAAGAGGCATTGAAACACGGGCGGGGGGATGTGCGCGACGCAGACCTTCGAAGTGCGTTGGAAAGGCGTCCGGAGTTTATCACGGTCGAGGGTAGGCTGACCACGAAGGAGACATTGAGGCTGGAACGCGAGCTGATCGCGTGGGTCAATCAGCAGGCAGGCCGATACAAACCCTTCGCGGCACATGTCCGCGAAGACCCTCAGCTCAGTCCGGCACAAAACCAGGCATTGCTGAAAATGTTGTGGTCGACCGACGGCGTCACGCGAATTGGTGGAGGAGCGGGGACAGGCAAGACGCACCTTTTGACGCGTTTTGTTCGAACCCTCCGCGAGAATGGGCACGATGTCTTCGTTTGCGCTCCTACGACTCAGGCGGTCGATGTCTTGAGGCGTGACGGTTTTGTGGAAGCTCAGACTCTCCAGAGATTGCTTGCAGACGAAACCCTACAACTCACCGTCAAAGGCAAGGTGCTGCTTGTTGACGAGGCCAGCCTGTTGTCCGTGGGTCAAATGCATGACCTGTTCAGCCTTTCGAAACGCGCTCGGTGTCGTGTTGTCCTCTCCGGAGACATCCGCCAGCATCACAGCGTCGAGGCGGGAGATTCCCTGCGCGTGTTGGCTGTTCATGCTCAACTTCATTCGGCTCAATTGGACGAGATCCTTCGGCAGAAGCCAAAGCCGTATCGGGAAGCAGTGGATGCCGTTGCTGCCGGAAGGATTGCCGAAGGTTATTCGCGGCTCAACCGCCTTGGGGCTATCGTGGAAGCCCAGGATCATGGGCAGCTCATTGCCGAATACGTAGACTCCGTCAGGCGCAAGCGTTCCACTTTGATCGTTTCGCCAACCTGGCGGGAAATAACCCTCATTAGCAACGTGCTGCGGGAACGACTCGCCCAAGAAGGCGTTCTACAGAAGAGGGACCATGACATCTGGTCCCACAGCTCCATGGATTGGACGCTGGCCCAGCGGCGCGATCTCCGAAACTACCGTCCCGGCTTGGTGCTCACCTTTCAACGATCCACACGAGATTTCCGATCTGGCGAGTGGGCGAAGGTGCTTGAAGTGCGGGGTGACCAGTTGGTGGTTCAGAATGGTGCAGGTCGCAAAGTGAAGGTCTCCAAGAAGCAGGCGTTGTGTTTTGATGTGTCTGAGGTGAAATGCATTCCGGTAGCACCCGGAGAGCGTCTTCTGATCCAAGGCAACTGCCGACGGCTGGGCCTGATCAACGGTCAAATTGTAACTGTATCCAAGATTGATGACCGTGGTCACATTCACCTGACGGATGGCCGGAAGATCGACAAGGGGTTTCGTTCCTTTACCTACGGGTATTGCGTCACCAGTCACGCAGCTCAGGGAAAAACCGTCGATCACGTCTATCTCGCGGTCTCGTCCAAGTCGTTCCTGGCTGCGAGCCGCGAACAATTTTATGTCAGCGTTTCACGAGGTCGATACCGAGTCCGAGTATTCACTGACGACAAGCGTGGACTTCTCCAGTCGGTTCAGGAATCCAGTGCCCGATTGAGTGCGGTTGAAATGGTCAAGGGCTGGATTAAACCCCAAATCAAATCATCGATCCAAACCCATGTTGCGCCGAAAGTCTCCATCTGACGAAACGCTCCCGAAGGATCCCAAAGGGTTCGTTCCCTATCCGAACTGCTCAGATCCCTTTCAGTTGGGTTACGGAGCTGTTGGAATTCACTTCTATACGCCAACGGAAGCCTTCTATCTGCCCTACACGGGGCTCCAGACGATGCGGTTGCAGGCGGAGAGCCTACAACTGGTCTTTACCACGGATGATGTCCTCGTCGAGGGACGTGGACTGCACTCGGTGTATGCACAGATCGCAGATCAGAAAATAAAACGCCTTCACGAACAGGGCGAGCGGTATGAGGCGGCTAGCGAATCGCCTATCTTCGTGAGGAGAATCTCTCGGGTACCAAGGCAGGGAGCGACTTGAACCGCGAAGGGGGGAACTGGGGATAAACGCAACCCCGACTAGAAGTGCGGGGTGAACGACGCGGGACCCTGTCGCAATGGCGCAAGGAATCGTTGAGTGGACCAGGCCTGCCGCTGGCGGTGGGCCCTTGCGCTGATCTCGTTCGTACGTTAATGAGAGAACATCGAGTATCTTTTCAAGGAGGACACATGAGAGACGAATATGACTATTTGGCGTATGAAGCCCTCAGGTTTGAATTAGCAGACAAAGGATTCATTCCTCCGTGGGACGATCGACGAGACCCAGTGCGGTTTGATGTCGGCAGACTTCGGATCAGTCGTGAAGTCGTGGCGCGACTTCCTGTTGGGCGCATTGCATATTACGTAGACATGCACAGGAGAGGAAGGTCTGACGCCTATTCGGTAGCGTCCGATGAGCATATTGAATCCATGATCCAGATGGGCCTGAGCGTCGCGTCGTTTTTCTTCACCAAGGGGCCGGACCTTCCAGAGCAGGACGCCCTGCTCGTGCTAACAAATCGACACCGGACTCGGACAGTCGTTCGATTCCAGTATGAAACAGCGAACGCTCGAAACCGACGCGTCGGGATGAAACCAGATTGCCAAGAAAGGCCATCGGCGAGGAGCCTGAGAGATTACTTCAACCGCTAGTGCGAATCCTCCCCGGTAGGAAGGCAGGCTTTGGGTGCAGGGTGTGCAACTCTCTAGCGAAGGGGCGGGTCGGACCAGAAACGACGGATGCTACACTCCTCGGGCCAAACCGGTTGAGCTTCGGACCTGGTCAAGGTGGGAGATTTCGGCCAGGCAGGCGGATGATTCGATCCACGGTTTCAATTCGGATGAGTTCTCGGACTACAGGCTGCTCAAGAACACGGATCACAGCAGGCGCGAATGGTTCCAGAGTGGGGAGACGGTTGTCGGAAGTGACGAGTATGATCACTGGCACTGGTAGGGCCGAGAGGTTCTGCTGGAATTGCAGGTTTTGATCGACGGTAAGAAAAACATCGAAGCTTTCGCTGCATCGGTTCAGAAGAACACCATTGGTCAAGGCTGCCCAGCCCATGTCGAAGGTGGTCCGCACCTCATGTCCGACGAGGAGTCGACCGAAGCGCTTTGGAACACAGTGGTCGAGGAGGATCCTCACGCGATCTTCGCCTCTTCAAACAGGTGACGCCCGGCGATCTCGATAACGGCTTGCGCCTGTTCGCGGGTCACCCCCGGAAAGTCCTCAAGAAAAATGTCAAGGGAGTCCCCGGCCTCCAGGTGGTCGAAAAGACTTTTGACGGGCACGCGGGTGCCGCGGAACACAGGCACGCCCCCCAACCGAGCGGCATCGCGCTCGATGAAACGTTCCAACAATCCGAGAACGCTCGAACCAGGGTTATGATCCATGCTCAGTGCCATACTCTTTGAATGTATCATCGGATGGATCCTTTTGGCAATCGGCCGTGGAGGGTATTTTGGGCCTGAATGTTAACCGCAAAGGTCGCCAAGGACGCGAAGAGGGAACGAACCGCATTAACGCAAGGGCGCGGAACCTGTCGCAAAGGCACAAGATTAGGACGCGGACAGAACCCTTTCCGCCAGTCGGCCCCATCCGGAAGCTGGGAGCTCCTTGAAAGGCTTTGGTTGCAACTACAGAAGAGTTCCAACCTTTGCGTCCTTAGCGACCTTTGCGGTTCAACATCGGTTTCTTCCGTCCACGCTTCCGTTTGCGACTTTACGACAAGTCCCGCGACTTTGCGTCAAAGCCTTCGATTTCAGGTTCCCCCTCGACCCGAATCGCGGAAGGCGTTGGCGAGGATGTCGGCGATCGCCAGTTCGAACTGCTGCAAACCCGAGAAATCCCCGTTCGGCGGCCTAATCAAAGTCCCTCGCTCCCCCGCTCTACGGTCGATCTCTCGCTCCGACCGCAGCAGTAGACTCGTCAATGCTCGGATCACGTGGCTCACTTTCACCTGCGCGCTCAGCCTCACCGCTAAGTTGTTTACCAATCGGTCGATGGCCTGCGACTCTTCTCGCGTAAACAAGATCCGCTTCTCCTGGTCCAGACGATGGACGTGGGGTCTCGCCGCCAACGGTGCCGAGGGGTGTGGCTTGGACATGGGGTCTGTGGGCCGCAGGCGGGGTGCGCCATCGCCGACTTCCACGGAACGACGTGATGGCGATTGGGGTTCGGCGCGGTGTTCCGCCACATCGCTCAGAATGGATGCATCCAAGGGACGGAACGGCTTCTCGTCTGACGGTGCACGCTTACCCATTTACGACTCCGCCCAGGGGGAGTTGGGCTTCGAGCAGAGCTAATCGGTCAAGAATCTCCCCGGCCAGCTGCCGGTATTCATCGGTCAGTTTGTGCGTTGAGTGCGTTTCGAACAACGTCTTCCCTACCTTCTGAGTTTGTGGAATGACCGTTGATCGGCCGATGGTGGTCCGAAACTTGAGGGATTCGTTGCTACCTTTGACGACAAACGCTTGGTCGACGAAATCCGTCAGCGAGTTCGCCAAGCTCGTTCTCTTATCCACCCCGGACAGCACGACTCCGAGGAGCAGAAGCCCTGGATTTCCTCGACGCTGGGCGTCATGAATATCAGTCAGGGCATCATTCAACCCAGCAATGGCGAAGGGATCCGGCATCGCTGACAGGATAAAGTAGTCAGCCGACAAGTAGGCGGCGATCGTTGGAGACGTCGCATTCGGAGCTGTATCGAGAAAGATATAGTCGTAGTGGCCACGCAGTGCCTCCAGAGGGGTGCGCAAGACGTCGCGAGGGGTCAGAAACTTGCTCTTGCTGGCCAGGGCTTGATCAATCCCCTCCAGCTTC
>JAEUHE010000252.1 GCA_016793885.1 Verrucomicrobiales bacterium | reverse complement strand
CATGCCGTTCCGCCATCGCTCGGTTCTGTCACGCGGTTTTAGACGAGAAGCCGCGCCCCAAACGCCGAGCTTCCGCTCGTCGATTAGCTCCGCCGACTCCCGTCTCGAGCCCAGAGCCGGCCCCGCCCGCAACTCCGGTATCTCCCAACCTCGGCTCCGAGCTCAGCTCATCGCCCTCTACCATTTCACCCACTCCTCGTTCCAAAGGTCCGCGCATCGCCAACATCCGTCTCGCTGAACCCAATAAACCATGAAACGTCTTATTCTCATCCTCAACGGTAAGGGAGGTGTCGGTAAAAGCTTCTTTGCCATCAACCTCGTCCAGTTCTTCAAAGACCAGCACATCGCTCACTATGCTTTCGACAGCGACAACGAGAACTCCACGCTCAAGCGTTTTCACCCTGAGGCAGGATTTATCGATCTGAGTCTCCCTCGCGACCTCGACCGGATCCTCGAGGCGCTGGAGAACCACGCGCTGGTGGTCGTGGACTGTCGAGCGGCATCGACCGATCTGTTTCTGGATTACTTCCGTGAAATTCGTCTGAGCGAAGTGCTCAAAACCCTCCAAGCCTCTCTGACTCTGATCATTCCCATTAACCACGAGCCGGACAGCCTGGATCAGGTTCAGCGGCTTTCCGATGACCTAGGGTCTGGTGCCCAGTACCTCATCGTCCGCAACGCTGCCCACAGTGAGAGCTTCGCCTTGTATGAAACCTCTGTGGTCAAAACACATATTTTAGGCTCATTGGAGGGACGCGATATCTCCATGAGCCGCATGCCCGATTGGCTAGTCGAGTCCCTCAACCGAGAGAATGCCACCCCCTCCACGGCGAAGTCCCATCCAGCTTTCAGTCTGCTCGATCGGCAGCGGCTTCAGAGCTGGCAACGGCGGCTATACGACCAACTCGAAATCGTAAAGAGCCTCCTCATTCCGATGCCATGAAAGCACACGAAATCGCGCCTTCCCCCTGTGATGGTGAGCTGAAGTCGGCTATCGAGGCCTGGCGTCAGCAACACCGTCTTCGGGAGGACGACGCAGTTCTGCTATTGGTGCAACTCCTGAAGATTCATCAGGATCACTGGGAAGCCCTTCGCAAGAAGGACTTTCCCTCCTTTGAACCTCTGCGTGTGGACATTGGAACCTTACTCGATGTCAACCGCGCGCTTCACAAGCAGGCTCAGACGTTGTCTGTCAAACTTGGGAAGGCGAACCGAGGTAAAGACGTTGGCACTGTCACCCGGACGGCAGCCTGGCTGGCCGCATTGGCCGGAGTCCTGGGCGGATTCCTGATTGGAAAGGTCTATCAATGACTCCACTTCACTTCCCGGCTCTGACACCCTTGTTTCCGTGGGCCTCGGACTTCCACTCCCGACTCGAAAGCGGCTGGATCTTTGCTTTTGGTCTATTCCTGCTCGGATTCGCGGGTTGGTTGCTGTTTCGCCCCATTCCTAAGGCAATCGTCGCTCGGTTGGGTGGGGTTGTCTGGAAGCGCGGGCAATTCTGCCGCGGATGGCTCATCACCGGGGATACCGGCTCAGGCAAGACTTCCTCCGGGATTAACCAGCTTGCACACCAGGTCTTTCAGAACGAACCCGACTGGGGCGGCTTGTGCATCGACGAAAAAGGGGTCTACTGGGAGACCTTGGCCGCGATGGCCCAACGCTACGAACGCAGTGATGAGCTGATTCAGCTCCAGATACGCCCAGACCAAGCCCATGAAGCCTGGCGTCCGCCTCAACGCTTCAACCTCACGGGTGATCGTTCCATCCCTTTCACCACCTATGCCAAGTTTGTGGTCGATACTGCAACCAGCCTAGGGCAGGGGGGCGACAAAGGGTTTTTCAAGAGCCAGGCTCAAACCCACATCCAACATGCCCTGGAACTTCTCTATGAACTCCGATTGCCGGTGACTTTGCTCGGAGCGTTCGAGCTCCTCTCGGACGATGTGCGATTGCGGGACGAACTGGGCTATCTCGGAGAATTGCTCGAAACCCCTCGGAGATCAGCTTTGGTGGAACACTTTGAGAACCGCTTTCTTGGGCAACCTCCGGAACAATTGGGTGGCGTCCGAGAAACGATCAGCAACTACCTCCAGTTTTATATCACCCCGGAAATTGCGGAGGTGTTTTGTTCTGCGGAGAGCAGCTTCGACTTCGCAGAGATCGATCAAGGGCGAATCATCCTCACGACCATGCCGCAGAAGTTCCAAACGGAGCGGCGGTACGTGAACACGTTCTTAAAACTTCTGTATTACCAACATGCGTTGCGCCGATTCGACAAACCTCGAGCCGTCCGTGCCAAAGACAACCTG
>JAEUHE010000251.1 GCA_016793885.1 Verrucomicrobiales bacterium | reverse complement strand
AGCCTTATCCGCTCCTGATGAAACATCGGAGAACGTTTCGCGAAATTTCCCATCGAAACCGATACTACAAAAACAGCGTCTTCGGTCCCAAATACCGCATTTCTTCGAAGCGCTAACTAACTGCCATTCAGGTCAGATCCCTCTACCGCTTTGGTCCCCCCAGCTGAGCTGGGATCCCCCTTCTGCGGCTTGCATTTCTTGTCAATTCCTTGATGTTCTGGCCGATACAACAATGTGTTCCGTGGGCGCTGCCCAGGTTCCCTGGGTTGGTGATTGATGTGTTTTGAGTTTTTCTCATGTTAGATGTTGTTACTCCTGGCTCCGGGTCGATTCCTGAGCTTTTAAAGCGCAACTGCGATCGTCTTGGAACGCGACCGGCTCTTGCGGGCGAAAGCGGCTTTTCGCTGTCGCATCGAGATCTCTGGCATCGGGTCGAGAGTGTGGGCGAGGCTCTGAACCGCGCCGGGATCGGTCGCGGCGATTGTGTGGCGTTGGTCATGCCCGCCGGCCCTGAACTGGCCGTTGCGTTTTTGGCCCTCGCTTCAGCGACCACGGTTGCCCCCCTGAATCCCGCTTATCAAGAGGGAGATTTCACCTTCTATCTGGAGGATTTGAAGGCGAGTGCGTTGGTGGTATCCGCCGGCTGGGACTCGGCGGCTCGTCGAGCTGCGATGGCGCTAGGGGTGCCTGTGTTGGAATGGCAGGGGGGCGGCAGCGGCGATCTCCGCATCGCAAACGGACGTGACGCACAGTTGGCGACAGAGAAAACCGGGCTGGCTTTGGTCGATGACGTCGCCTTGGTGCTCCACACCTCCGGAACGACTTCGCGCCCTAAGATCGTCCCGCTCACGCATCGCAATCTGACGGCTTCGGCCGCTCACATCGTCGAAACCCTACAACTCGCAGAGTCCGATCTCTGTCTCAATGCGATGCCCCTGTTTCATATTCACGGGCTGGTCGCGGGAGTTCTTGCGTCTCTGGCAGCAGGGGGATGTGCCGTTTGCAGTCCGGCTTTCGATGCACGGCAATTCCTGGGCTGGCTGGAACGTTGGGAACCGTCGTGGTTCACCGCCGTCCCGACCATGCATCAAGCCATCTTAACGGAGGTGCAACGCTTGGAAGCCAAACCTACGCGGGGGAAGCTACGATTCATTCGATCCTCCTCGGCAGCACTTCCTCCCTCGGTCATGGCCGGCTTGGAGGAGATCTTCGAAGTTCCGGTGGTGGAATCGTATGGCATGACCGAGGCGGCGCATCAGATGGCCAGCAATCCGCTTCCGCCTCGGGTTCGCAAACCTGGCACCGTTGGCCTGCCAGCAGGTCCTGAGGTCGCGATTTTAGATGAGAAAGGCGCTCGACTAAGCCACGGTGCGGTCGGAGAGGTGGCGATCCGGGGAGCGAATGTGACCCTGGGGTATGCCAACAATCCGGATGCCAATGCAGCCGCTTTCTGTGATGGCTGGTTGCGCACCGGAGACCAGGGATATCTGGATGCGGATGGTTACCTGACGATCACCGGGCGGCTTAAGGAGTTGATCAATCGGGGCGGTGAAAAGATCGCGCCGCGTGAAATCGACGAACAGCTGTTGGCGCATCCGGGCGTGAGCCAGGCCGTGGCTTTTGCCATCCCGCATTCGTCGCTCGGGGAGGATATCGCTGCCTTGGTGGTGCCGAGGATTGGGAGCTCTGTCAGCGAGGCCGCGCTGCGCGGATTCCTGCTGGACCGGCTGCCAGCCTTCAAGGTTCCGAGCCGGATCCTCCTCCGGTCCGACATTCCCAAGGGGCCGACGGGCAAGGTCCAGAGAATCACGTTGGCTTCTCTTCTGCGCGCGGAGCTTCACGTGCCGTATGAGCCTCCCACGACCGACATGGAGCGGCGGGTGGTCGCGATCTTTGCCGAAGTCTTGGCGGTTGAGAGCCTGGGGCGGAACGATAATTTCTTTAGCCGCGGTGGCGATTCGTTGCGGGCGACGCAGGTGTTGAGTCGGCTGCAGTCCGTGTTGGGCCTGGAACTGCCCGTTCCGCTCATCTTCCGACTTCCGTTCGTGAGCTTGTTCGCTGCCCGCTTGGAAGAGATGGTAGCCGAGAAGGAGATTAACGAGCTGGCCGAAGCGATGAAGGGTCTCACCGCGGACGAGCAGAAGCGCTTACTCAACGGAGCATCATGAGCGAGCCTCAGCAAAACTCCACAGCTGAGCTGACGGAACTCAAGCGGCGTCTCGCCGCGCTGAGTTCGGAAGAGAGGGAAAAGCTCGCTCAGCGTTTGTCGCAATCAAGCCCGCTGGCCAGTCATGTCGTTAGCCACGCATCCGCACTGCCCAAGGCCAAACCTCTGCGGGTCGAAGTAAGCGCCGGACGCGTCGTCTATCCGGCTTCCCCGACCCAGCTGTGGATGTGGTTTCTGCACGAGTTTGCCCCTGAGTCTGCTGCCTACAACACTCCCTCCGCCTTCCATTTAAAAGGCCCGTTGCGCGTTGACTGGCTCGAGGAATCGATGCGGGGAGTGGTGGGACGCCATGAGACCCTGCGGACCACGTTTACCATGGAAGGGGACTCGTTGGTGCAGGTGGTTAGCTCTGCTGTCACCTTAGACTGGCGTGTCGTCGATCTTGCGTCACTTCCGTCCCAGGAGCGGACGAGCGAAGCTGAAGCGCTTCTGCGTCGCGAGGCTTGCGTTCCGTTTCGCCTTTCAACCGGGCCGCTGTTGAGAACAGTCCTGGTCCGGCTGGCGCCGGAGGAGCATCTTCTGCTGATTGTCCTGCATCACATTGTGTCCGATGGATGGTCGCGTTCGAATCTTTGTCGGGAAGTGACCGCTGCTTACACCTCCCTCTCGGGACCGGGGGCTATGTCGCTCCCGCCGTTGCCGCTTCAGTTTGCGGATTATTCTGCGGGCAGGAGCGATTGGATGGGAAGCAAGGCTTGCTTCCAGCAGGAGGCCTATTGGAGCGCTCGGTTGGCTGGCGTTGCGGGTGTCCTGGATCTGCCTGCCGATCATCCGCGACCGCTGCGGGCTTCGCTCCGCGGTTCCCGCTGCACTCGAGTTTTGGGACCTGAGTTGATGGAGGCTCTGCGGACTAGGGCTCAAGAAGAAGGTGCTACGCTGTTCATGATTCTTCTCTCGGCCTTCAAGATCCTCCTCGCCCAGTCTACGGGTCAGACGGACCTGGTGGTCGGGGTTCCCATAGCGAATCGACGGCGAGTTGAGTTCGAAGGCTTGATCGGGTGCTTTATCAACACCTTGGTGATGCGTACCTCACTGGCGGGGGATCTAACCTTCCGCCAGGTCCTTCATCGAGTGAAGGAAACGGCTATCGGTGCCTACGAAAATCAGGACATCGCCTTGGAGAGGCTGGTTGATCTGCTCAAGGTGCGACGGGAGCCCGGGCGTTCGCCCTTGATTCAAGTCACCTTTGCGCTTCAGGATTTTCCGGAGGTCCGACTGCCGCTTCCTGGGCTGGTTTCCGCCCCTTGGCCGGTGAGCACCGGATGCTCGATAGTCGATCTGAGCCTCGCCGTGGAGCGATCGGGTGAGGGGTGGAAAGCGACTCTCGATTCGGCTCTTGATCTGTTTGAACCGGCTCGAGCGGAGCGGTTGCTAGCTGCCTGGCATGAGCTGCTGAAGAAGTTCGTAGAGGATCCCACTCAGAGGATTGCACATCCGCAGGTAGCCGCGGCCGCGACTAAATCTCGGTCCTTGATCGGTCCCAACGCATCTCGACGCGAGTATCCCCGTGACAAATGCCTGCACCAGCTGTTTGAGGAACAGGTGGCGCGAACTCCCGATTCAGTGGCGGTGGTTTGCGACGGAGTCATCATGACCTACCGCGAGCTCGATCTTCGCGCGAATCAAGTGGCGCGTCGGTTGCTCGCAATGGGAGTGGGCCCGGATGTCCTGGTTGGCCTGTATCTCGAGCCTTCCTTGGAAATGATGGTTGGGATCCTCGGAATTCTGAAGGCCGGGGGCGCGTATTTGCCGATGGATCTGAGGTCACCTTCGGGTCGGATCGCTTTCATGCTCGAGGATGCGCAGGCTCCCGCGTTGGTCACTCAGCGATCACTACTCCCCTCGCTCCCAGCCGCTAAGGCCCAGGTCCTCTGCCTAGACGACCTGGCCGATAGCGAGCACGGTGCGTTGGATGCGAGTCTTCTTCCGGCTGTGAAGCCGGATCACTTGGCCTACGTCATCTACACCTCGGGGTCAACCGGGCAGCCTAAGGGCTGCATGGTGTCGCACTATAACGTCACGCGGCTGATGCGAGCCACCGAAGGAACCTTCGGATTTAACTCCAGTGATGTCTGGACCTTGTTCCATTCCTGCTCGTTTGACTTTTCCGTTTGGGAGATCTGGGGACCCTTGATCTACGGTGGTCGCCTGGTCGTGGTGCCCTATCTGGTGAGTCGTTCGCCAGAGGCGTTCTATGAGCTCCTAGTTACGGAGCGGGTCACCGTCCTCAATCAGACTCCCGCTGCCTTCCGTCAGCTCATTGCCGTTGAAGAAGACGGCTACGCCGAACCTTTGGCGCTTCGCTATGTCATCTTTGGGGGAGAGGCCCTGCTGATGGAGAGTTTGCGGCCTTGGTTCGATCGGCATGGGGACCAAACTCCGAAGTTGGTGAACATGTATGGGATCACCGAAACCACGGTTCATGTGACCTGGCGGGTCCTCTCGAAGCAGGATCTGGGGGCGGGCAGCGTGATAGGCATTCCCATTGATGATCTGCAGGTTCACGTCCTGGACGAGCAGGGGAATCTTCAGCCGACGGGTGTCATGGGCGAGTTTTATGTCGGCGGAGCCGGTCTGGCCCGCGGTTACCTGCGCCGTCCCGAGCTCACTCAGCAGCGTTTTGTTTCGAATCCGTTTTCGGCCGACCCCTCAGAGAGGCTTTATCGAACGGGAGACCTGGGTCGGTGGCTGCCGAGCGGCGAGTTGGAGTATTTGGGTCGTATCGATCATCAGGTCAAGATTCGTGGCTTTCGCATTGAGCTCGGTGAGATCGAGGCGGTTCTCCGGAAACATCCGGATATCCGCGATGTGGTGGTTCTGGCCGAAATGCACTCCGAGGACGACCAGCGCTTGGTGGCGTACGTCGTCACATCGTCCCAGGCGGTCACAGTGCACGAGTTGCGTAGCCACGCGCTGGCCTATCTGCCGGCTTACATGGTCCCCTCGGGCTACGTTCGGGTTGAGAAGATTCCTCTCACTTCCAACGGAAAAGTGGACCGGAAAGCGTTGGAGCAGATTGAGCGGGACAACCTCACGGCGGGAGTTGACTATGAAGCTCCGCGGGATGAGATGGAGAAGAACCTGGTCGAGATCTGGGAAGCAGTCCTGGATCGGAAGCCGATTGGGGTGAGGGACAATTTCTTTGATTTGGGCGGGCACTCGCTCCGGGCGGTGGCGTTGAGCTCGCGGATTCGTCAGCAGCTCGGGATCGAGATGGAACTGCGCTGGCTCTTCGAACATTCCACCATTGATGGATTGGCCAGGCGGCTGAGCAGCCTTTGCGAAGCGGGTGCAACTCAGGTCCATCTGCGACCGGTGGATCGAGCGAGGCCGCTGCCTGCTTCGTTTGCGCAGCAGGCGGTCTGGTTGATGCAACAGACTTTAGCGGACGCCTCCGCCTATCATGTTTCGGTGGCGGTGAGCATCCAGGGGCCTGTCGATGCGCGGCTTGTCCGACGATCGCTCAGCGTCATCCAAAGTCGTCACGAGGTCCTCAGGACCGGGCTGGTGGTCGAGGGGGAAGCGTTGCTGCAGAGGGTTCTTAGCGCCGCCAGTGCCGAGCTGCGTTGGGAAGAGATCGACTCAGGAAGCATCCCATCTGCGCAGGAGGAGCAGAGGCTCAACGAGCTGCTTCAAGACCTGGCGCGGGAACCATTTGATCTGGCTTCGGCGCCGCTGTGGCGGTCGACCTGGATTCGGCTCAGCGAAAATCAACACGTGCTGGCCATCACGTTTCACCACTGCGTGGTGGACGACTGGTCCTTGCGGATTTTCTTTGATGAGTTGGAGCGGCTCTATGCGGCTGGAGGCCGAGCCGAGTCCGCTGAACTGGCTGAACTGCCAGTGCAGTATGGCGACTTCTCGGTTTGGCAGAGGGAACGCACGGCATCGGGACTTCCTTCGAGCCGCGCCTACTGGAAGAAGCAACTGGCGGATTTCCCCGCAGCGCTGGAGGTGCCCTTCGACAAGGCTCGACCATCGAAGCCGAGCGGTCGAGGGGCCGGATATCGATTTTCGATAAGGGGGCCGGTGGTGGAGCGCCTCCGGGAGTTGGCCCGCGAGGAAAGATGCACGTTGTTCGCGGTGATGCTCGCGGCTTTCCAGGTTTGGCTGCATCGCTACACCGGTCGGACAGACCTCATGGTGGGCACGCCTTTGGCGCAGCGGGAGCAACCGGGGGTGAAGCCGCTGCTGGGTTTTTTCCTCAACATGCTCCCGATTCGGCTGCGCCTGGAGGGAGACCCCGGATTTCGGGACGTGCTGAGACGACTGTGGGATACCACGCTGGATGCCATCGGCCATTCGGAGCTGCCGTTCGAGCAAATGGTCGAGCTGGCCGTCAAGCAGCGGCAAGTGGGTCGGCAGCCGCTTTACCAGGTGATGTTTGTTCTCCTGGAACAGAAGCTTCCCGCCGTTCAGTTAGGTCACGCGCTGGGGACCGCACGGATGCTGGAGACCCAGACCAGCAAGTGCGATCTGACGTTGTATCTGAATACCGAAGGCGATCAGTGGCAGTGCTATTTTGAGTACGCGACGGACCTGTTCAGCGAGCCTGCGGTCGCACGGATGACCGAACAATGGTGCGAACTGTTGGAATCTATTTGTGCCAATGTCGAACTGCCCATCAGTCGCTTGAATCTGATGACGGCGCCGGAGCGGAGTTGGATCGAGGGCGATTGGCGTCGGACCTGGCGTGATTATCCTCGAGACAAGTGCGTGCACCAGCTGTTCGAGGAACAGGTGGAGCGAACTCCGGATGCGATCGCGGCTTCCTACGGTGGATCTCGGCTCACTTATCGGGAGCTGAATGCCAAGTCAAATCAGGTGGCCCATGGCCTGCGAGCCCGCGGAGTTGGTCCCGACGTGCTGGTAGGACTCGGTATGGAACGCTCCTTGGAAATGATCGTGGGGCTTCTGGGGATCCTGAAAGCGGGTGGTGCGTATGTGCCCCTCGATCCGCATTTGCCGGCCTCGCGGCTTCAATTCCTGATCGACGATACGCGGACGGGCCTGGTGCTGGTGCAAACGCGTTGGCTGGCGATCTTCGAAGGCTTGTCGCGCTCTCGAAGCACTCCCTTCCAGACTTTGGCTTTGGATGGAGCGGACAACGCCTTCGCCGGGTCTCCGACGACGAATCCTCCTGGCATCACCCGTCCGGATCACCTGGCCTATGTCCTGTACACCTCAGGAACCACGGGACAACCCAAGGGGGTGATGGTGCCCCACTTGGGAATCGTTCGACTCGTGATTCAACCCGACTACGTGGAGCTGGGGCCGGAGGAGGTTCTCCTGCAGTTCGCGCCCCTCTCCTTCGATGCCTCCACGTTTGAGATTTGGGGCAGCTTGCTGAATGGAGCCCGCCTAATTGTCGCTCCGGCAGGCCACCTGGATTATCACGAATTGAGCGAGCTGATCGTCTCGCACGGCGTCACCACGCTCTGGCTCACCGCGGCGTTGTTTCACGAGATGTTCCAGCGTCACCCAGAACCGCTCGTTCGGCTTCGCCAGCTCCTGGCTGGCGGCGATGTTTTATCGCCGACCCTGGTTCGCAGTTATCTCCAGCGGCCTGGTCATGGACGATTGATCAATGGATACGGGCCGACCGAGAACACCACCTTCAGTTGCTGCTGCGTCCTAGACCATCCTGACCAAGTCGGCGCATCGGTCCCGCTTGGGCAGGCGATTTCTGGGACGGAGGTATATGTGCTCGACCCTCATCAGCAGCTGCTACCTCGGGGAGTTCCGGGGGAGTTGTGGGTGGGTGGCGATGGGTTGGCACGCGGATATCTCGGCCTAGACGAGTTAACGGCTGAGAAATTCGTGCCCGATCCGTTCAGTGGGCGTCGGGGCGCTCGGCTGTATCGAACTGGGGATCTCGCGCGGTTTCTTCCCGACGGCAATGTGGAGTTTTTGGGTCGCATGGATGAGCAGGTGAAGATTCGGGGATACCGAATTGAGCCTGCGGAAATCGAAAGGATCCTTCAGGAACATCCAGGGTTGACGGGAAGCGCGGTGGGGATTCGTGCGGGTCAGGATGGGTCCAGGGTTCTCGTGGGATTCCTGGTTCCGGTTGAGGGGGAGACAGTGAACGCCGCTGACCTGCGGAGGTGGCTGCTGGAGCGGTTGCCGGAGTACATGATTCCCACCCAGTTCGTTCGGTTGGAGGCTCTGCCTCTGAACGTGAACGGGAAGGTGGACCGGAAGGCCTTGGAGCGGGTTGAGACCTCGACCCTGAGCCTGGGAATTGAGTATGAGGCGCCCCGCAACGAGCTTGAGCGGACTTTGGTTGGGATTTGGCAGGAGGTCTTGCGTCTGCCATCCGTGGGTGTGAAAGACAATTTCTTCGATCTGGGCGGTCACTCCTTGCTGGCAGTGGCGGTCAGCGCGAGAGTTCGACAACAGTTGCGCGCGGAGATGGAGCTGCGCTGGCTGTTTGAGTTTCCGACGGTTGAAGGGCTTGCGTCAAAACTGGCCCGTTCGACTGGGGTTCAGGGTGGTCGCGGCCGAATCCAGCGGGCCGACCGAACGAAGTCGCTCCCGGCCTCCCATGGCCAACAAGCGATGTGGCTGCTTCACGAGACTTTGGCTGACCCCTCGTCCTATCATATTCGCATCGCATTTCGCGTGGTCGGGGTCATGGACGCCGTCAAGACGCGCCGATGTTTCGAGGTCATTCAGCGTCGACATGAAGTCTTGAGGACCAGTCTGGTCGCCGAGTCGGGGCGCGTCGTGCAGAGGGTAGCAGAGATGAATCAGGCAGAGCTCGACTGGCGGGAAGTGGATTTGACGCACCTGCCCGGTGAGGCCCGTGAAGCTGAGTTCGTTCGCAGGCTTGAGGAGGAAGGAAGCGAGCGATTCGAGCTGGGCAAAGCCCCGCTGTGGCGGATTTGTTGGTTGAAGCTTGGCGAGATGGACCAGGCCCTTGGGTTGACCTTTCACCACAGTATCCTCGACGAGTGGTCGTTGAGGCTCTTGTTGAACGAATGGGAGGAACTCTACGCGGCTGATGCAGACGAGAGCGCCGCTACGCTGTCGTCGGTGGCGTTGCAGTATGCGGATTTTGCCTCGTGGCAACGCGAACGTTTGACCGGCGAGTTCCTGGAGCGGGAACGGGCGTATTGGCGGGAACAGCTCCGCGACTTGCCACCGGTCCTGGAGTTGCCCGCGGATCGAATCAGACCAGCTCGACCGAGCGGGCGAGGTGGTGATTATCGATTTTCCATCAGCGGACCGGAGGTCGTGAGGCTGCGTCAGTTGGCGCGCGAGGAGCAAACCACTTTGTTCACCGTCTTGCTGACGGCATTTCAAGTTTGGCTGCACCGGTATACCGGGCAAAACGATCTCGTGGTGGGAACGCCCATCGCTCAACGCGATCAGCCTGAGACCCAATCCATGATCGGGTTCTTCCTCAACATGCTGCCGATGCGGCTCAAGGTGGAGGGTAATCACGGGTTCCTGGAAACGTTGAAGATCGTTCGAGCCACTTGCCTAAACGCCTTTGAACATGCCGCCCTGCCTTTCGAACAGATGGTGGAAATTGCGGTGAAGCAAAGACAGGCGGGACAACAACCTCTCTATCAGGTGATGTTTGTGCTGATGGAGGAGGGGCTGCCGGGATTGAGGGTCGGAGACGCCGAATGCCGGGAGCAGGACTTGCTCGCCCGCACCAGCAAGAACGACCTCAGTTGGAGCATTCAATTGGTGGGAGATACCTGGGAGTGTCGTCTGGAGTACGCGACAGATATTTTTCAAGCCGCGACGGTCGAGCGCATGGCCGAACAGTTGAGAGAGCTGTTGCGGTCGATCTGTGCCGATCCTTCGCAACCGGTGAGCGCTCTGAACCTGATGAGCCAACGGGAGCGACTTCAACTGGAGGAAGAGTGGACTCGCGTGCGATGTGATTATCCACGCGACAAATGTATTCCTCAGCTTTTTGAGGAACAGGTGAAGCGGGCGCCTAATGCCATCGCGATAGTGTATGGGAACACTTCGCTCACCTATCGTGAGTTGAACGCGCGGGCCGATCAGCTGGCACACTCTCTGCGCAAGCGGGGAATCGGTCCGGATGTTCTGGTGGGCCTCTACTTGGAACGCTCCTTAGAAATGATCGTCGGCCTGCTCGGGATCCTCAAGGCGGGTGGCGCGTATCTGCCCCTGGATCCGGAGCATCCCCGGGAGCGCTTGCGCTTAGTGATGGAGGATGCTTCGGTGTCCCTCCTTCTTTCTGAGGAATCGATGAAGGGGCGGCTTCCCTCGGAGACCGTGCCGGTAGTTTTCCTGGACGAAATCTCCTGGGGACAGCCCGGCGATCCGCCTGGGAAGCTTCCGGTGCTCCAACCGGAATCGATGGCCTACGTGCTTTATACTTCCGGCTCCACGGGTCGGCCGAAGGGAGTCGAGATTTCACATCGAGCGCTGGTGAACTGCTTGTGGCATTTCCGAGACAGTCTCGCGATGGAGCCATCTGATGTGTGGCTCGCCATCACGACGGTTTCATTCGACATCTCGGGCCTCGAGATTTGGCTTCCTCTCATCTCGGGAGCTCGGTGCGTGTTGGCATCCCGTGAAACGGTTTTGGATGGGGCTTTGCTGGCTCAGCGGCTGCAGGAGGTTCAAGCGACGGTCCTGCAAGCCACTCCGGCCACTTGGAAGATGTTGCTGCTGGCGGGATGGGCGGGAAGTCCCCGCCTGCGTCTCCTTTGTGGCGGAGAGGCGATGCCCCAGGAGTTGGCCGATCGCTTGCCGGCTTTGGGGGCGTCGACCTGGAATGTGTACGGTCCAACCGAAACCACGATCTGGTCTGCGGCCAAGCGGCTGCGATCGGGGGAATCGGTCAACATCGGCACCGCGATCGCCAACACTCGTCTGTATTTGCTGGATCGAAGCCATCAGCCGGTCCCCGTTGGGATGGTGGGAGAACTGTTTATCGGTGGAGATGGCGTGGCGCGAGGCTATCGGCATCGGCCAGACCTAACCGCCGAGCGTTTTGTTCCGGACCCATTCGCTGGCACCCCGGGAGCGCGCATGTATGCCACCGGAGATCTGGCACGGCGACTTCCCAATGGGGAGCTGGAATATCTCGGCCGATCGGATCATCAGGTGAAGATCCGCGGTCACCGCATCGAGTTGGGTGAGATCGAGTCTGTGCTGCGAGGGGTGAGTGGGGTTGAGGATGTGGCTGTGGTGGTGACTGAACAGCCTGGGCAGGAAAAGGTTTTGGTGGCTTGCCTGGCCTGTCCGAAGACTCCGAAACTGGATCTCGCTGATTTGAGAGAGTGGCTGAGCGGGAAGTTGCCTTCCTACATGATCCCATCGGCGGTGACCATCGTGGATGCCCTGCCACGGACCTCCAGCGGCAAGGTGGATCGCAATATCCTCGCGCGGATGCAGGGTCAGATTCTGCAGCAGGAGGTTGCTTATCTTGCTCCGCGCGATGAACTCGAGACAGGGCTGGCCGAACTTTGGCAAGAGTTTCTGGGGCGGGAACGAGTAGGGGTCCGGGACGACTTTTTTGCGCTGGGCGGTCATTCGCTTTTAGCCGCCCACTTGTTCGCACGGATCGAGCAGCGCTATGGAAAACGGCTCCCGCTGGCCACCTTGTTCGAAACTCCGACGATCGAGGGAATCGCCCGCGTGATCCACGGGAAGAAAGCCTCTACTTCGTGGCGATCGCTGGTGGTGATGCAGCCAGAAGGGCGCGGGGTGCCGATCTTTCTGGTGCATGGACTCGCGGGCAACGTGGTTGGGTTCAACCCGTTAGTGCAGCATTTGGGGAATGATCGGCCGGTTTACGGTCTGCAGTCGGTTGGGCTGGATGGCCTGACTCCGCCGTTGCAGAGCATTCCTCAGATGGCAGAGCACTACTTGAAGGAGGTGCTTTCCGTGTGTCCCGAAGGACCGTACCATCTGGGCGGACTGTCCTTTGGCGGGATGGTTGCCTACGAGATGGCCAGGCAGTTGGCGGCACTGGGGAAGCCAGTCGGCGTTGTAGCGTTGTTCGACACTTTCCCTCGAATGGAAGTGCAGGGCCAGCCTTGGGGACGGAGATTAGAGGAAGGATTAGATCATTGGCGGAAGCGAGTGGATGGGCACTGGCGCGATATCCGTTCTTTGGATCTCGAGGGATTGCCTAACTATATTGCCCAGAAGGGGCGGACGATTACCAAGCGAACTCAAAGTTTGGTTTGGCAGTCGGCTTTGCGGCTCTATCTCGCAGCCGGGGGCCGGGATGGAGAGGCACTACCCAAGCTCTTTGCGAATATCGGGCAGGCCAATCGCATGGCATCTCAGCGCTATATCACTCGTTCCTATGCCGGCAAAGTCACCCTTTTCATGGCTCAATCGCACCACCCTTGGTCCAAGCAGGAGCTTCGTTCTTCCTGGAACGAATTAGCCTTGGGAGGGGTAGAAGTTCATGAGGTCCCGGGTACCCATGTGACCTTGATCGAAGAGCCCCATGTCCGAGTGCTGGCTGAAGAACTGCGGCGCTGTTTGAAGCGGTAGCCCAGCGTCCGGTCGGACGCCTATTGTAGTGTGGGCCGTCTCGGCCCATGGGGTGTGGAAAGAGGGAAGGGTGAAGGAAACGCCCGCTGCGCTCTGGGGCTGGGGGGGAACGTCCGGGTACGGACGTCGCTCCAATGGAGTGCCAGCTTTTGGCTTACTTCACGGTATTGACCAGGGGGGCTAGGCCTTGGATCCGGACTTCCAGACGGTCGCCGCTTTCGATCGGTCCGACACCGCTCGGTGTGCCGGTTAGGATGACGTCTCCGGGGAGCAGGGTCATGTTCGTCGAGATGAAGCTGACCAAGTCGAAACAGTTAAAAATTAACTGGCTCGTGTTGGAGTTCTGTCGAAGTTGCCCGTTCTGAAAGAGCTGGATGGTAAGATCATGCGGGTCGATCTTCGTTTCCACGTAAGGCCCCAGCGGGGTGAAGGTATCGAAGGACTTAGCCCGGGCCCACTGACTTTCGGCATTCTGGATCGTGCGATCGCTTACGTCCTGGGCGGCGGTGTAGCCAAAGATGTAGCGCGCAGCAGCTGCCGGAGTGACATTGCGGACTCGACGGCCGATCACAATCGCCAGTTCTGCTTCAAAATCAACGTGATGCGTGGTGAATGGGATCTCGATTTTGAGGCCATCTGGGATCAGAGAAGTGGGCGCTTTGAGCCAGAATAGAGGCTGTTTGGGGATCGGTTTGTTGGCCTCCCGGGCATGGTCGGCGTAGTTCAGCCCGACAGCAATCACCTTGGAGGGATTGACAGGCGTGAGGGTTCGCAACCCCTTGAAAGGAGTTGGTTTCTTTTCGAAGGAGGGAGAGCCGAAAACGTCCCCTTGCAAGCGGAACAGTTCGCCATCTACCACCTTGGCGTGAAAAATCTCGTCGCCCTTTTGAAATCGCCCGATAGCTGCCATAGAAAACGAAGTGGTTAGTAGCAAATGCGATGCGTCTATCGCAAGACCTTTCGAAAGTGTTAGAAACTTACTGATTCTCCCGTGGGATCCCCTAAGCTGCTGTTTCTTGAGATTATGCAGATCCAATTAGCCGTACTCTGTGATGCCGCGACGGACTATGCCGGGAAGCTTAACCTGCTCGGGACCTTCGACACCTTGATCACGTCCCATCTCCCGGCGATCCATCCCCAGTGCTCCATTGCGATCCGGCTGACCTTTCAGAAGACGGAGGAAGGTAAGCATGTTCTGCAGATGAATTTTGTCGACGAGGACGGCCGTTCGGTCATGAACCCGCTGGAAATGCATTTGGAGGTGGCGGTGCCCGATGACACCATTTTTTTGTCCCGAAACGCGGTGATCACGCTCCAAAACATGACCTTATCCAAGGCGGGTCTCTATTCCATTGAGATTTCGGTGGACGGGGTGCGTCACACCAGCATCCCGCTGCTGGTGAAGCTGATGACCGCTTCCCCCGGTGCTACGCATCCATTCGGCCCAGGGTGACGGGATTTTTTTCTGGCGAAGCGATAGGCTTCTCGGGATGGTGTTTAAATGTCTTGGCGCGAACTTGAGGCTTACGCGGCGGCGGCCCAATCCTTGCAGAAGGGATGGGAGCGCGGGCGGTTGGCGCATGCGTATCTCATCGCTGGAGACTCTCTCGAATCCCTCGAGTTGTTCGCTCGAACGATCGCCAAGTGTTTGAACTGCCAGAATCCTCCTCGCGCCGGCCAGTCCGGCCTGCCGCTGGATTGTTGTGATCAGTGCCTCAGCTGTCGCAAGGTCGATAACTACAATCACCCCGACATTCAGTGGATACGGGCGGAATCTAAATCGCGTCAGATTCGTGGCGACCAGATTGGAGACCTGCTTCAGACCGTTTATCTTCGTCCCAACGAGGCGCGCTACAAGGTGAACATGATCGTTGCTGCTGATCGTTTGAATGCGACAGCGGCGAACCGCTTTCTCAAGACTCTGGAGGAGCCGCCGGCTGATTCGGTGTTGGTGCTGCTGAGCACGGCTCCCGAGCAGGTCCTGGAAACGCTGCGATCCAGGTGTCAGCGGCTCACCCTGTTCGACCTGTCGGACCCGGCGGCGTCGGAGCCCGAGTCGGAATGGTTGCAAGCCTTTGGGGCCGCGGCGGCGAGCGATTCCGGCGGACTCCTGGAGCGCTACCGGCTCCTTTCGGTTCTGCTGAAGCGCCTCTCGGAACTCAAAAGCCAGGTGGAAGAACGGCTCACCGCGGACTCGCCTTTGGAGAAGGAGAAGGATTTGGAGCCTGAGTTTCGGGAGCGGTTGGAGGACGAACTGGCGGCGTCAGTCGAGGCGGAGTACCGGCGCTTGCGTGGGGGCATTGTGGGCGCTCTGCAATGGTGGTTGCGCGACGTCTGGCTGCAGACTCTTCAAGTGGATGAGTCGCTGTGCCGTTACCCGCGGCTGAGGGAAGCCACTTCCCTGATTGCCGGACGTCTGACCGCCGAAGACGCCATGTCCAATCTGGAGGAGATGGAAAAGACGCAACGGCTGCTCAATACCAATGTCCAGGAGGCCCTGGCTCTGGAAGTCGGCCTGCTGAGCCTCAAGCTCTAACCGTGCGGCTCAAAATGCTGCAAAGCGGCGTTGACGGCGGTCACTAGGGCGTTCACACGCAGGGCTAACGGGTAGTCCGAAGGTCCCTCCAAGGTGTAGTTGTGGCGCGTCTTGTGGTAGATCAGATGCAATGCTTCTGGCCATTCCTCGCGCTCTGGAATGCTTCCAACAAATCGGATCATCCCGCCGGCCGCTTGGCGTCCATCTACCTCCTCGGCATGCTCGATCGGACAGACCTTTCGCACGGCCTCGATCATCACGTTCGCGAGAGAGGGTTGGCTGTCAGGGTTGAGTTCGTAGAGGTAGAAGCCGTTGGCTTCCCAGTCCTCGTGCAGCAGCAGAGCCAGGTCAAACCGGGGTTGACGGGCCAGCCAATCGATATGGCCTGAGGTGACTGGCGTTCGAGGGTTGAGGTAGTCGCGGTTGAGGTCGATACCGCCCAGTCCTTCGCGGGTGTTTCTCTCGAACCCAAATGGATTGAGGCAGGGAACCAACCAGTAATTGAAGCGGGTCGGCCACTCGGCCTGTTCGAGGAGGCGTTCGACCGCGATGGGGCCGGCCGGTTCATCGCCATGAATGCCGGCGGACAGATATACATTGGCGCGAGCCTGAGCATTCCCTTTGCGGAACGCGGCTATCCGGGTCCCATTGGGACAATCAATCGGGTCTGGGGTCCATCCCTGTCGGATGGCAATCGTCTCGATTCGAGGCAGCACCCCGGCGATGTCGATGCGCTCGCCGAAGTAGCCCCCTCGGTTGAGTTGGAGTCTACTGTCGGACGGGGAGGGCGTGGGGGCGTCGGTCGACATGGGCTCGGTCCGGTGGGGGAGGGAAGAGGAAGGCTCCCATCGTTCCCTCCCGTGCGATGCGGTTAAACGGTCACAGCGGCCTCGCGAGAGGGCGCGCGTTGGGTGAAAGTGATGGGAACCGATTGATCAGCGAAGCCATGGTTCTCCCAGTCTGGATCGAGTCCCAGATCCTTCAGCATCTGGAGATCTTTCTCCACGGGTTGGTTCAGCGTGGTGAGATAGTTTCCTACCATGAGTGCACTTGCTCCCGCCGTGAACACCATGCTTTGCAGGTCGCGCAGATTCACGGTGCGGCCGCCGGCGACCATGATCTCCTGACGGGGGAGGATAAACCGGAAGCAGGCGATGGTTTGGAGGATCTCCATCGGCGGCAGCGCGGGGTTGTTCGCGAACGGAGTGCCTGCGATGGGGTTCAAAATGTTGATGGGAACGACATTCGCTCCGATCTCCTTCAGGGAAAACGCCAGGTCCAGGCGATCTTCCCAGGTCTCACCCATTCCAATGATCCCACCCGAACAAATTTTCAGGCCGGCATTCTTCAGGTGCTTGATCGTTTCGATTCGATCTTCGTAGCTATGGGTGGTGCAGTGCTTCGGAAAGAAGCGGCGCGAACTCTCCAGGTTGTGTCCGTAGCACTCGAGCCCGGCTTCTTTCAGTCGCTCCGCGACCCGAGGGTTCTTGATGATCCCCAAGGAGGCGTCCGGTCTTACTTTCCCGCCTTGCGCCATCTCGCGAATGCGGTCGCAGACCTCGTCGAGCATGGGGCCTTCGTTCAGTCCCTTCCAGGCGGCCACCAATCCGACCGCGGTGACACCGTTCCGGCTGGCCTCGTCGGACGCGGCGTCGACGGGTTCGGGATCCACAAACCCGTACTTGGGCGATCCGGTCTGATGAAAAGACGACTGTGCGCAGAAGGAGCAATTCTCAGAACATCCGCCGGCTTTGGCGTTTACAATGGAGCACAGGTGAATCTTGTTCCCCTTGAAATGTTCCCGGATGCGGTTGGCCCAGGCGAGCAAATCAAAGATGTCGGACGTGGACTTCAGTCCAAAAAGGTAGGCCGCTTCGTCGCGGGAGATTTCGCCGCCGGCGAGAACCCGGTTTCCCAGCGCCGCCAGCCGTTCGTGATGTGTCCCGTCAAGTGCTTCCGTCATCATGGTTGACACGGTAACCGTTTGGCTGGAAGTAGCAAGCGCGCACTCAGTGGGGGGCAGGGGGGGTGATTAGGAGTGGGGTCAGCCATGGGGGGGGCCGACTTCGTCGGTGCCGAAAAGCGGTAGAGGGCTACAGGACTATGGAACTATAACCCTCGTCGGACCGCTTTGCGGTCAACTATGGAACTATAACCCTCGTCGGACCGCTTCGCGGTCAACTCCATAACGCTCCGCGAGGCATTATGCCTTTTGGAGTGCGGCAGCCCTCTGCCGCTTTTGCCCCCCGGCGGAGCCGGAATCCCCCTCCGGGGGTGCCGAAAAGCTGTAGAGGGCTACAGGACTATTGAACTATAACCCTGGTCGGACCGCTTCGCGGTCAACTATGGAACTATAACCCTCGTCGGACCGCTTCGCGGTCAACTCCATAACGCTTCGCGAGGCACTATGCGATTTGGAGTGCGGCAGCCCTCTGCCGCTTTTGCCCCCCGGCGGAGCCGGGATCCCCCTCCGGGGGTGCCGAAAAGCTGTAGAGGGCTACAGGACTATGGAGCTATAACCCTCGTCGGACCGCTTCGCGGTCAACTCCATAACGCTTCGCGAGGGACGAAAGCCTTATGGAGCGCGGAGACAGGTCTCCGCTTTTCCTGCAGGTGGCGGAGTGGTTGGGGGGAGCTTCGTAGGTGAATGGGTGTGCTGATGGGGCTCAGGTGGCGTGAAGGAACAGCGGTGTCGTGCCCTAAGCATTACCCACAAGTTCAGAAGATCTTGGACCTCTATCCCAACGGGATAGCGCCTCAAAGCCCAGGGTTGCGAGGAACGAGCTACCCTGGGAAAAACCCATAGAATTC